>NZ_JBHVST010000145.1:0-20643 GCF_042885015.1 Streptomyces sp. NPDC058086
TCGACGCGGAGCGTCGGCGACCGACGACAACGCGGCAGATGGGCGTGCCAAGCCCCGCGTCTGCGACCTGATCCGCCGGACAGGCCCTAGGGCCTGTCCGGCGGATCAGGTCGCGGGATCACCGCGCCGGTCCCGACCCTGCTCAGACCCAACGCCGGCACCTTCCGCGAAGTTCGCCCGAGTGCGCGTGCTGCCGCGGCCGGTGTGCACGATGCGGTCGGAGACCTACTTCCATCTCCAGCACACTGTGTAGGCGAGTGACGGATAGTCCGAGGGCTTCCACGTGGTCGAGCCGTAGTTTCCGCAGAAGGCGCCGGCGTCGTATTGGCTGGTGCGCCCGTTGACCACCACGTTCGAGGCGGCGCAGGAGCCGACGTTGGTGAAGGTCACGTCCTGGCCGCTGCCGGACTTGAGGAGGCATTCGTTCTTCGCTGCGTATCCGGCGTCGTCGGGGTAGTTCATGGACAGGCAGAGCAGCACGTCCAGTCCTGAGTCGCTTGCGACCCCGAAGTGCTTCCACTGGTTGTAGTGCGGCCAGGAGTTGCACTTCGAGTCGTCGCTGGTGCCTCTGTAGGTGGCCAGGACCTTGAAGTTCCCGGTCTGACAGGTTTGGGTGCTCCATGAGCCGGTGCCGCTGGAGCCGTAGACGCAGTCACCCTGGTGGGCGTGGTAGGCGGTGCCGCCGGGACTCTGATAGCTCAGGCACAGCACGAGGTCGTTGCGTGCGGAGGACACGCTCTCGTCGTTGTCGGTGACGTTGTCACAGCTGGACAGGTCGGTCGTGTCGGAGTAGATGCTCACGACCTTGAACGCCCCGTCCTTGCAGTCGGTCGCGACGAGGTCGGGGTCTTCGCTGGTCCCGTTGTCGTAGAAACAGGACCCGACCTCGGCGTCGGCGATGGCGTCGGGGGTCGGGGATTCTGACGGCGTATCGGGTTCAGAGGTCGCGGGGTCGGGGTCTATGGGGTCGGGGTCCGTGGACGCGGGGTCGGTGGGTAGGGAGTCGGGCACGGCCGGGAAATCCGGCACAGCCGGGGCGACCGACCCGGAAGCCGTCCCGGAATCGGCCTGGTTGGAGTGCGTGGCGGCGAGAGCGAGAAGCGCGACGAGTACGACCGCGACGCTCGCGGCGAAGCCGGCTCCGGTTTTGGCTTTGGCTGGTTTCCTGCCCGGGGCGGCCCCTCCCGGCAGGGGGCTGCCCGGAGCGCGCCGGGTTCGCCGCGTTCGCCGGGTTTGTCGAACCGGCGCCGACACTGCCCCGGGGCCGGGTCCTGCCGGCGCCGATGCCGGAGCGGTCGATGCTGTTGTGGCGGCGGCTGCGAGGGTTTCCGCCCACAGAGCCGGAGTCGGACGCCTGGTCGGGTCGGGATCGAGGCTGCTGCGGGCCAGGTCGACGAGTGCTGGGCCGACGCGTGCCAGCGCGGCGGGGTCGGTGGCGGTCTGGTCACGGGCGATGAGGCGTACGGCGAGCAGGGCGAGCTTGTAGACGTCGCTGGCGCAGGTCGCCTTCTCCTCTCCGTCGGGGACCTGCCAGTCGGGAGTCTCGGCCTGGGGGAGGACGGTGGCGCCCCGAAGACGCATGGCATCGGCGTCGATGAGGAAGCACTCGGCGCGCGGGACGGTGGCGAACAGCAGGTTCTTCGGGGAGAGGTCTCCGACGGTGATGCCGAGGCGGTGGAGCCGACTGAGCGTCGTGGCCAGGTCGCCCAGGATGGCGAGACGGTCCCGGCTGCTGATGGTCAGGCCGACGCCGGCCACGTAGGCGTCGTCGTTGAGGAGATACTCCATGTTGGCGAGTCGCTGGGTTCCGCTCGCTCCGCCGAGGTTCTGGAACGCGAACCGGAAGCGCTCGGGAACGGCCCGCATGAGGAACCCGCAGGTGTGCCCCTGACGTTGGACCACGGCCGCGGGCCAAGCGGTCCTCTCGCACAGCCACTTGGCGTCCGCCGCGTTCAACCCGCCGATCAGCTCGGCTCTCGACGCGAGCGCGTCCGCACGCAGGGCGGGCAGTACGGCAGGACCGTACTCCTTGTAGACCACGTCCCAGCCGTCGCCCGCCGCCTCGTTGATCTTCCGGTTCGTGACCTCGTAGACCGTGCCCTGGCCGCCCTGGCCCAACTGCCTTCCCAGGGCGAGCTTGTGATGTTCGACCATGGGGGTTCGCGGGGAGTTCACCACTGCCCCTCAGGTGTCGTGGGCCAGATCGTCAACAGGGTCCTGTCGTCGTCGAAGGTCTCCCGGGAGAAGTCCAGCAGGTGCGCGAACCACAGGGGCGGCGGCGGGTGCGCGAGGTGACGGGCGAAGAGGGAGCCGACCTGGCCGTCGCCGTCGCCGAGCGGGTCGGCGAAGCCGTCGGTTCCGATCAGCAGCGCCTCGTGGGAGGACAGGCGCCTGCTGGTCTGCTCGAGCGGATCGGGCACGTGGGGCAGGGGCGTCACCGTGCTGGACACCAGGAGGACGTCCGACCCCGTCTTGGTGGGGAACAGGGGCAGGAACTGTCCGCGCGAGCGGTCCAGGGTCCAGGCTCCCGAGTCCCCGATGCGGCACAGCTCGACCAGAGGCCCGCCGGGTTGAGGGCGGACCACGCCCGCCACGAGCGTCGTCGCGTACAGGCCGGCCACCTCGCTGAACTCCGGGCCCCGTCCGCCGAGGCGCCACCGCGTCAGCTCACGCAGTCGCTCGGCCGCGTGGCATGCCACGTCACGCAGGTCGATGGGTTCTCCAGGCTGGTCGAGCAGGTGGAGCAGCCGGTCCAGGGCTGCCTGGCAGGCCGCTACGGCGCCCTGCTCGGAACTGGACGCACTGGAAACGCCGTCGGCGACCGCGAAGACGATGCTGCCGGTGGCGGTGTGTACCGCCGCTCGTGCGGCGTCCTGCCGCGGTTGCCGGTAGTAGCGGTGCTTGGCACCGCGCACCGAGGCGAACCGCATGGCCAGCTCCGTGGTCGACCAGCCGTCGCATTCGGTGTCCGGGAAGTCGAAGTCGTACTGGCCAGGGGGCAGCGCCTCGAACTCTGGCCCCGGGGTTCCGATCACGATCCGGTGCCAGGGCGCGGGGTGCGCGGGGTGCGTGGGGTGCGCCTGGGCCGATGCCTTCTGTGTCCCAGCGGGCGCGAGGGCGTTCTCCGGGTTCATGTTCACGGTCACACCTCGTCGATCGCCATGGTGAACTGGTCCGGCCGGTTGACCACGAGCTGCGGGCTCGACGAGTTCAGCGCCTGCCCGGAGGCGACCAGGCTGGCGGTCAGCGAATGGAAGAACTCGGAGATGGCCTGGCCGATGTCGGTCCCGGCCTTCGCGACGAAGGCGAATTCGGGGCGGGTCGCCACTTCGAGCATGGTGTTGGCCCGGGCGTCGCCTATGCCGCAGGCGATGATGTTCGGGGCCGTCGGGGTCTGGGACTTGTCGGTCAGCGCGGCGTGGGGGCCGCGCCAGGCCCCGCCGTCGGTGGGCTGCCCGTCGCTCAGGAGGAACACCACGGGGCGGTGCACCTTGTATCCCTCGCCGCGCAGCCACTGCACATCGGCGGGAATCCGATGCAGCAGATCCTCGAATACGGCCTTGTAGTTGGTGAGTCCACGGATCTCCATCTGAGGCAGGGTGCCCTCGGTACGCATGTCGGCCACGGCGAGCCGCACCTGCACGTCGTCGGAGAACCCCAGCACCGCCAGCCGCAGCTTCGCCGCGACCATCGGCTCCGCGCGAAGTCCCTCGCACAACGACACCAGTCCGTTGGACAGTTCCTCCAGGTACGGACTCATTGAGCCTGACTCGTCGGCCAGTACGTAGGCCGGCAGCAGTACGCCTTTTGTCTCGGACATCCGGATACGCCTCCTCAGTTCTCGCTTGTGATTGATCGCTGCATGTCAGTTGGGCCCGCGGAAAAGAAAACGACGCCTCTATGGCGGGCAGTGACCGCTCACTGCTGGCGAGTCGAGGTCAGACGGAAGTGAGGGCCGCCCAGCTGTTCGGCTGTCGGCTGATCGTCCGGCAGCAATGATCCGTCAAGCCACCCCGCGAGGAAATCGGTGAAACTGCCCTCGAATTCCCAGAATATGTCCGCGCGGCTACCTGTTATGATCCCCGAATCCTGTCCCCGGTGAACCTTCCAGTAGTAAACATCTCCAGAGGTCGACATCCCCCATGGAAAGAGACCGCCTTCGTTGGGGTGAGGAAGGAACTCCGCTACTCCGCAATCGTGATTGTCTTGGAGTACCGTAAGGAGGTCTCGGGCTTCCTCGATGAATTCCTGCTCCATCGTCGGCCTCGGCGCGAGCACTGACAGGAAGTCGCAGAGTGAGAACTCTGGATAGAACTCTGCAAGTTCCTTGAAGTCCGTAGGGAAACGGAATTCCAGCTCGGACTCCAGTGTTACCCAGTCGAGGGACAGAGCCGCAGGCCGGCGTTTTCGGGACAGGCCCGGGAGGGCGGCCTCCAGGTTTCTTACGGTCATCAGCAAGTCACCTGCCAGCCCTTAGTGTTCGCAACGTAGGCATTGAAGAGCATTCCGGTGGGAGTGAAGGCGATCATATTGATTCCGTTGGGTATGTCTTCGCTGGAGTTGTCTACCTGTCCGGAGTACAGGACCGGTCCTTTTAGCGCCGACTTCTTCATGGCGTTCTCGCATCGCTTCATTCCGCTCAGATTCATGCGACTGTACCCAGGGAAGAGGTTCTCCCGCCGCCACTCTCCATGGAAGGTGTCCGCGAATATGTGCGTCCGATGCAGTCCGAGATTGCTCCGGTATCCCTGGACGTAAACCGAGGCGCTGTCATCACGCTTTGATCCCGGAGTCTTCACGTCTTGCGGGCAGATCAGGGCGACTACGCCTGTCGACCTTCCCTTGTTGAGGGGCTGGTATATGGTTCTCTCGGCCTGAGGGGTATCGCATTTGAAGTCATCGATCTCATCGTTGCCCCGTGCGGGATTGCTCAGGCTTGCCCGCAACGCCCTCAACACGCTGGGAGTGAAAGCGCGAGGTGTTGTGCCGTCGGCTGGGGCAGTCACGGTCCCGTCTATGACGACCGGGCGGCCGTTGAGCCTCGCGGTGGCCTGGCCGCCGTGGGCGAGGGCGTTGTTGAAGGCGGTCCTTCCTTGGGAGGTGTTGGCGGTGCTGGTCTGGATTTCGATGGCCTTGTAGTGGCCGTTTTCTTCGGGCAGCAGGCCGTCGTAGGTGGCGGTGGGTGCCAACTGTGCGGCGGCCGATGCCGACTGTTTCGAAATCGTGCTCGGCGAGAGCTGTGCCACGACGGGCTGGAATTTCACGGGGGCTTTGTTCTTCACCGCGTAGTAGCTGATGGATGCCACCTGGCCGGCCCGTGAGGTGGCATCGCCGCCGGGGGCCTGGGCTGCCTGGGCGGTGGGCTCCAGGGGCCCGGTCGCGTCTCCGCCCTGGGCCATGGACGTGGCTTGCGTCGGTGGGGTGTCGAGCTGGTCCTGGAGCGCGGTCGCAATCTCCACGAGCAGTTGCTGATGCTGCGTCTCCAGCTGCTGCTGGTCGGACGTCCAGGTCGCGACCTGTGCGTTGTGGTCGGTCATCTCCGTGGTCAGCTCGCCCTGCTCGACGCTGAGTTGGGCTTCCTCGACGTCGAGCTGCTTCTGCTCCGCATTGATCGATGCCGTCTCCTGGTGCAGCGCGACGCCCTCGGCGTCGAGCTTTTCCTTCTCGGCCACGGCCGCTTCGTACGCGGCCCGCTGCTCGGGCACCACGTAGTCGTGCGAGGTGGAGTTCCAGGCATCCACCTTCGCCTCGTAGGCGTCCATCTTGCTGTTGTGGGCTTTCACCCGGGCAGCGCAGGTGGCGTCCTTGGTGTTGTAGGTGTCGGTCTGCGAGTTGACCTTGGCCGTTTTTTTGGTGAGTGACTGCTTCTCGGTGGTCAGTTCCGTCTTGCGTCGCTCGAGTTCTTTGACCTTGTTGTTGTAGGGGATGACGTCCTTCAAGACGATGTCGGAGGGAAGGCCGCCGCTCACGGAGACTGATGCGGGGACCTCGGTACTCGCCGGCGCGGTTGCCGTGCGGGGCATCGTCGAGGTCGCGGCCGCTGCCGGGCCCGCGCTGAGGACCGGCACGAGCAGCGCCGTGAGAGCCGGCACGACAGCGTGGCGTCCGCCGTTCCGACGGGACCAGGATGTGCGGTGGGTCCTCTCACCTTCGGTGTTCATCCGCGCACCTCGGCAGCGACCCGGCGGGTGAGCGCCTGGACGGTCGACCGCCCGTCGCCTGCCTCACAGATCCCCACCTGTAGGAGCGACTTGCCCTTGAGCTGTGCCTGGCGATAGCAGGCCCAGCCGTTGCCGGCGTCTTGGGTGGCTGTCCAGGAGACGCTGTTCGAGGTGGTGCCGTCGATGCGATAGGTCCACTCGGAGCCGCGGCCATCCTGGTCGGTGCGGACGGCCGACGAGCAGGAACGGAGCCCTGCGGTCAGCGTCCGCAGGAGAGCACCGGCCTTCTCACGGTCGGGATAGACGCCGACGACCTGGGTCATCGTGTAGTTGCCGAGTCCTCCGGCGTCCTGGTAGGTGGCGGACAGGAAGGCTGTCCAGTCCTTGCCGAAGACTGCTTGGGTGGTCGGCCCGACTGCGATGGCGCAGCTCGATGGATCGGCGGCCAGGGCTGGAGAGGGCTTGCTCGCCTCGGAGCTGGAGGTGAGGGTCATCCCTGTCAGCCGGCTCGCCTCGTCCGGAGTGAGCAGCGCGGCGTGCACCGTCCCAGCGACCAAGTGCGGTGGGACGGGGGTGGGTTGGCTGGGCCAGCACCACCAGCCGATGCCGGCCAGTGTGAGGCAGGGCAGCACGGCGACGAGCGGCAGCCGCCATCGACGTAGCGTCAGGCCGATGCGACCCCGAGTGCGGGGAGGCCGCGGCGCGGGCGCCTGAAGAGGTGAAGGTGATCCGGTCGAGACGCTCGGACCGCCGCCGGTGCCGGGCCCGTTCGGCTTGGCCGGGGTGGGCGCGGTCAACTGAGCGGGCCGTGCTGGTGTCTTGAGAGTCGGTGTCTTGGGAGCCGGTGTCTTGAGAGTCGGTGTCTTGGGAGCCGGTGTCTTGAGAGGTGCAGGTCGTCCCATGGGGGGCGGTGTGGCCCGCGGGGTTTGTTGCCAGGTGGGAAGTTCCGGCTTCCCTGGTCCGCTTCCGCTGCGTGATCCAGACGCAGGGCCAACTTGCCAAGTGGCCTGGTCTGTTGACGCGGTCGGATCGGTTGCCTCCTGCTCAGGCACAGTCACTCCATCCATCAGCTCTTGCTCTTGTTCAGCAGCAGAAGGCCGGTGACGATCCGGTAGATGCCGTACACCACCGGACCCCAGGCGACGAAGTACACGCCCCCGCCCTGGGCCTGGGCGTAGGTGACGACGGTGATGAGCACGCCGCCGATGAGCCATGCGGCGCCGAAGCCGATGCCGCGTTTGGCCTTCGTCTCCCAGATGGCCCGCTGTTCGGGGGAGGCGACGTGGTACGGCGCCGGGGCGGCCACGTACGGCGGTGGGGTGGAGGCCGGGGCGGTCGTCCCCTTGGCGGTGGTGTCGTTGCTGTCGGACATCGTGAACTCCTAGACGATCGGGCGGTTGTGCGTGCGGAGGGCGGCGACGATCCGGTCGACGAAGGCGTCGCGGCCCTCCGTCAGGACCAGCGGGATGACGATCGACGTGCCATCCCGTGCCTCCAGTCGGTAGCCGACGACCTCGCCCACGTCGGGCCGGTCGCCGCGTCGGCGGTGGATGCTCCTGAGCTGGATGACGTCCTGCCAAGCGACGGCGCGGGTGACGGACCTACGTGTGTGCACGACTCCGCCGGCGTACAGGTAGTGCGCCTGGGCACCGGCGACGAGACCGCGGATGCCGTGGCCGACTCCGGCGACGAGCATGAACAGGAAGCCGAGGTAGACGGCGTGCAGAACCGAGTAGGCGGAGGAGAAGACCGATGCGTTGGAGACCGGTCCACTCAGCACGATCAGGAATGCGAGCGCGATGGCCGCGATGGCCGCCCCGGTCGCCAGCGCGCGTGAGGGCGAGACCCCGTGACGGGCGGTGATGTACTCGCCGAGTCCCCGCGTGCCCGCCAGCCGGTCGACCTCGGGAGGAGCGGCCTTCGGGGGAGCGGCTTTCGAGGAGAGTGGTGCGGCGGTCGGCTGCCCCGGATCCTGCGTGGCGTCTGTCATGCGGGATGCCTCCATTACGTCGACGACTGCGACGGCTGCGACGGCTGCGACGACCGCGATGAGGACGTCGAGTAGGTCGAGTACGTCGACGACTCTGCTGCTGCCCGCCGCCCCACGTAACCTGAGGGCTCTCAGGGTCTCCGCGATCTCGGGCGGATGACGTGGACGACATGGGGCGCGCAGCATGGAGACGGTCATCGTTCAACTCCCGGAACCTCCGGGGGCGGCTGCCGTGCGGCACGGCCGGCCCCGGCAGCTCGCCCTAGGACCGGGGCAGATGGCCACGTTCGGGCGCGGGGCCGGAGAACGGCCGGTCGACATTCCCCTGTTCGGCGAGGGTGTGTCCCGCTACGCGGGGGAACTCACCGCGAGCGACGACCACTGGCGGCTGACCAACTTCAGCCCGCGCACCACGTACGTGGTGGAGAACTTGGAGGGTGGCGGCGAGTACGTGAAGGTCGCCCCGCGCCGGATGGGAGCGCCCATCCCGTTCGAACTCTCCCGCGTGGTACTGCCGTTGACCGACGGATTCGTCCGGTTCACGGTCTTCGCCCCGCGTCACGCCTTCCTCGACCCGGGACCGGAGGCTCCCGTGAGCCGCTCGGCCGAGTTGACCCTCATGCCCTTCGTACTCGACCCCACGGCCAAGTACTTCCTGGTGCTGCTCGCCCTCTGCGAGCCCCGGCTGCGCGACCCGTCCAGCCTCGCCATCCCCAGCGTCCCCGCAGTCGTCAGCCGACTGCGCGCGCTTCCCGGCTGCGGTGACCTGACTGTGTCCGCCGTCAACTTCCACATCGACTACCTGGCGGGCTCCAAGCTCAAGGTGCGGGAGCGCACCGGCACGCAGGACAGCCCGCGCCTCGACTGGAAGCGCGAAGCCCTCGTCTCACTCGCCCTCCGCTTCGACCTGGTCCAGGAGAAGCACCTGCAGATCTTCTGGGACTCGACCGCATGAGTGAGGGGCCCGTGCATGTACCGCCGGGCGTACCGTCGCCGTACGGCGTGTCACCGAGCCGACCCGACGGCCCCGTCTGCCTTGTCTCCGGAGCTAAGCGCTCCGCTGGAAGCGCGATGACGAACCCGCGGGCCGGGGGGCTGGTCGCGCAGTTCCCCGCGCCCCTTACGGGGGCTCGATACCGCACCGGACTTCGTCAAGGCTGCTTAGCTGACTGTTCGTCAGAGTCGTTCCGCGGATGGAGTTTTCTTTGTTTGTCGCGTCCGAATCTGGCAGACTGCACCGCCGGTTGGCAGCTGTTGACCGGGTGCGATCTGGGGGACGGGTGTGTGGGATCGGGGCACCGTGCTCGGCGGGCGCTACACGCTGGCCGAGCGGATCGGCGGCGGCGCCATGGGCGACGTCTGGCGGGCCGACGACACTGTCCTCGAACGCCGGGTCGCGGTCAAGATCCTGCGCCCGGAGCTGCTCGACGACGCCAGGTTCGCCAAACGTTTCCGCCGTGAGGCCCTGATCCTCGCCTCGCTGGACCACCCCGGCATCGTCGACGTCCACGACTACGGCGAGAACGCCCTCGGCGACGGAAGCCGGGTGGCCTACATCGTCATGGAACTGGTCGAGGGACGACCGCTCGACGAGTTCCTCAAGGAGAGCGGGCCGCTGCCACCCGAACAGGCGCTGGCCACCACCGCCGAAGCGCTCGAGGCGCTGCACGCCGCGCACCGGCGGCAGGTCGTGCACCGTGACATCAAGCCGTCCAACCTGTTGATCTGCGCCGACGGCCGAGTGAAGGTCACCGACTTCGGCCTCGCCCGCGACCTCGCCACCTCCAAGATCACCCCCGAGCACGCCGTCGTCGGCACCGCGCTCTACATCGCCCCCGAGCAGGTCGAGGGCCATGGCACCACCCCGGCCTCCGATCTCTACTCAATGGGCGTCGTCTGCTACAAGATGCTCACCGGGAAACTGCCCTTCGACGGTGAGCGGGCCATCGAGATCCTGGTCAAGCACGTCCAGCAGCCGGTGCCTGCCCTGCCCGCCGACTTCCCGCAACCGGTGCGCGACTTCGTCGCCACCGCCCTCGCCAAGAAACCCGAGGACCGCTTCCCCGACGCCGCGACGATGGCCGCCGCGGCCCGTACCGCGGCCCCTGCGGCGGCGAGTAGCGCGGTGGCCGGCGGCGCGGTCGTTTCCCCAGAATCCGGTGGCGCGGCCGAGGTCATGGTCGCCCCCCAGCAGGGACGCTCGGGGAGTGGGCGCCGCCGCATCCTCATCCCTTTGCTCGTCGCCTGCGTCGTCACGGTGGTCGTCGGAGGTGTCGTGCTCATCGACCCCTCGCTTTTCCGATCCCACACGAGCACACGCGGCAACGAGGCCTCCGCGTCCGCTTCCATCTCCGCGTCCACTTCCGCGTCCGGTGCCCATAGCACCGGCGCGTCGCCCTCGCCCTCCCGCTCACCCAGTGCCTCGCCGTCAGCCTCCGCCACGACGAACGGCAGCGCTGAACCGGTGGGCCTCCCGCCCTCGTCCCCGTCCACCTCGTCGGCGGCAGGAGGCTCCTCCGTCGTGCGTCCGAGCGCGTCCGCGACCATGGAGCCGAGCGCGTACCCGATCGCGGGCGTGAGCATGAGCGACGACTCCGCCGCGATCAAGGGCTCCGGGGTCTCCGCCGGACCCGCCGGCGGTTGCACGGCCTGGCTCGACAACGCCGGCTCCGGCAACCTGTACGGGATGCTGAACACCAGCTACTTCGAGACGTGCCACGCCGAGTTGATCCGGGACGACGGGCTGACCGTCGGCCTCGCGGCATCGAGCGGCGCCGAACGCACCAGCGTGATTTCGGACATCGGTCACACCATGCGGATCTGCGTCTGGCAGCAGGGCGCAAGCGCCGACAAGCAGTGCTCCGCCACCGTCGTCATCCGCAACGGCACCCCCACGGTGCAGTGACCAGCCCTGTCCACAGGTGGGAGCCGGTACACCACTTCCTCAATGTCATGCTGAGAGTGGCTTCGTGGGCTCGCTCCACCACTTCGTGCCCGTTCGATAATGGCCCGGTCCCATGGTGCGGCTCGCGAAGCCACAGCCTGGCCGGTGTGGCTTGATAGCGCGGCATCGCCCGGATTGAGATACGCCCCCGACCGGCCTGATCGGACTGCAGGGACGGAAGGGGGAGCCGGCCAATGGTCATCTTCGGAATCGACGCGCACAAACGCACTCACACCGCAGTCGTGGCGGATGACCGCGGACGCAAACTCGGCGAGCGGACGACGGGAACGACAAGCGCCGACCACCTCCGGTTACTGGCCTGCGTAAAAAAGTGGGGGACGGTGACCGCATCTGGGCTATTGAGGTGTGAACTGCCCGGGGTTCGGTGGGGACTTCGGAACCCTCCGCCAGAAGTCCCGGCTCTCCCACAAGCCCGACACCTGGCGCTACGCATGGGACGCCGAGAACCGGCTGACATCCGTCATCAGCGAGCGGGCGGCGCCTTCGCGCAGACGGATGGTGACAGTGCTGCCTACGACGGACGGTTCGACGTTGGCAGCATCGGCAACGCGCGCCGCCGAAGGATCACGCCTTCACCAACGCGCATCAGCTCGGCGGACGGCACCGCGAGCTGCGCCACGAAGTGCCCGGTCCAGTCGTCGGACCCTCGTGCCCCGTGGCCAACCCAGCCACCAGTGCGCGAACCGCGCCCCGTCTGAAGACCGCGCCACCTCACGGGTCACCTGGAGGCTGGGCCCGGACTTCCCGGCCCAGCAGCACCACCCGCACGAACTGGACTCCGGCACAACTCTTCGACAACGGCTCCTACCGCGACGACACCTCCGTCCCCTGCTCCCGCGTGATCTAGGTCGACCGTTCGACCCGGAAGATCGTCTGGTCGTGCGAGGACAACCCGCCCCAGAACTTCTACAGCCCCTACAAGTCCAGCGCCCAACGCCTCCCGGACGGCAACACCTTCATCGCCGAGGGCTCCTTCGGCCGACTCTTCGAGATGGCCCCCGACGGCGACGTCGTCTGGGCGTACGTCGTGCCGCACTTCGGCGCCTTCGGCGCGGGCGTCGGCATGGAATCCTTCCGCGGCGCCCAGAACGCGGTCTTCCGCGCCTACCGATACAGACCGGATCACGTGTCCTGGCTACGGCGGGAACGGGACTGATGCCGGGCACGGCCGCACAGACATCACCAGTCGAGATCCTCGTACGCCGTCGCCGGCACGCCGATGTCCGGGAAGATGTCCCAGGCGTGCTGCCTCATCAGGTCAGCGGCAGCGCCGTCCGTCCTACGCATTACGACTGCACCGACCTCACTCCACAAACACTCTGCCGCAGACCACTTCCTACCTCGCGGCAGTAGCAAAGCCGCGGAGGTAGAGCAACAGCGTCACACCCCATCGATCCGAACCAGCTCAGAGGCGTCGCCCGCCCCCTGCTCCTGGGACTTTTCAGGGACTTTCAGCGCTGCCTGAGGGACTTCCGAGGGATTTTTCGCCGCCCGACACGGCAAGCCTCCGAAAGATCAGAGAGGGCCTCCGACGCAGATCAGAGGCCCTTTCCGAGGCAAAGCCGCAGGTAGCGGCAGACGAGGCGGGCTATAGGCCGGGAACTGTTCCGCCCGTGGCCAATCAGGCTGCCAAGCGGATTCTCGAACTCACCGCTCGCAGTTCACTCCTCGTCCGGCGTCAACCGCAACGAGATCGAGTTGATGCAGTACCGCTGATCCGTCGGCGTCGAATAGCCCTCGCCCTCAAACACATGCCCGAGGTGCGACCCGCACCGCGCGCACCGAACCTCGGTCCGCACCATCCCGTGTGAACGGTCGGACACGAGTTCCACCGCATCCGAGTTGCGTGCATCAAAGAAGCTCGGCCAGCCGCAGTGGGACTCGAACTTCTCGTTCGAGGTGAAAAGTTCGGCGCCGCAGGCGCGGCAGGAGTAGACACCCTTGGCCTTGGTGTCGGTGTACTCGCCCGTGAAGGCGGGCTCGGTGCCCGCCTTCCGCAGGACGGTGTACTCGGCCGGGGTCAGCTCCGCGCGCCACTGCTCGTCCGGCTTTTCGATGTCGTACGACATGAAGCTCAACCCCTCACAAACGTCACGGCTACTTCGACAGGCGGGTCAGGATCTCGGGACCGAGATCCGTCACGTCTCCCGCGCCCATGGTGAGAACGAGATCACCGGGCTTCGCCATTCCCGCGACGACCGAGGGCGCCTGCGCCTTGTCGTGGACCGGTGTCACGTCCGCGCCCGCCGCCCGCGCCGCCTCGATGATCAGCTCGCTGGTGACGCCAGGGATCGGGTCCTCGCGGGCCGGGTAGATGTCCAGCACGATCGAGGCGTCGGCCAGGGCCAGGGACTCGCCCATTTCCTTGGCCAGCTCCTGCGTGCGGGAGAACAGGTGGGGCTGGAAGACCACCAGGATCCGGCCGTCGGCACCCGCGCGCATGGCCTCCAGGTCGGCCGTCATCTCGGTCGGGTGGTGCGCGTACGAGTCGACGACCTGGACGCCCGCCTCCTCGCCCTTCAGCTGCAGACGCCGCTTCACGCCCGTGTAGGAGGCGATCGCGGGGGCCAGCTCCGCGGCCGGAATGCCCAGCGCCGCGCCCGCCGCGAGCGCGGCCACCGCGTTGTGCGCGTAGTGGCGGCCGGGGACGGACACGGCGAAGGTCAGCTCCGTGCCGTCGAGGAGCACCGTCACCTCGCTCTTCAGTCCCTGGGGGACCACGGACAGGACCCGTACGTCCGCGTCCGGCGCGTCGCCGTACGTCACCACCCGTACGTCCGCCGACAGGCGCCGGGTCAGTTCGCGCGCGCCCTCGTGGTCCGCGGAGATCACCAGCGTGCCGCCCGGCACGATCTTGCCGGCGAAGGTCTCGAAGGACTCGTAGATCTCGTCGATGGAGGCGTAGTTGGCGTGGTGGTCGAGCTCGACGTTGAGGACGATCGCGACCTCGGGGGCGTACTTGTGGAAGCTGCGGTCCGATTCGTCGGCCTCGGCGACGAAGATCTCGCCGTCGCCGTGCAGGGCGTTCGAGCCGGGGGCGTCCAGGTCGCCGCCGATCGCGTACGAGGGATTCAGTCCCAGCGCGGAGAGGGACACGGCGAGCATGGACGTGGTCGTGGTCTTGCCGTGCGTGCCCGCGACCGCGATCGGGCGCAGGCCGTCCATCAGCCGGGCGAGCGCGTCCGAGCGGTGCACCACCGGGATGCCGAGCTCGGCCGCCCGGGCCAGCTCCGGGTTGTCCGCGCGGATCGCCGAGGACACCACCACACAGGTGGCGTCGGACGCCAGGTGGTCCGCCGCGTGGCCGATGTGCACGGTCGCGCCCAGCGCCCGCAGGGCCTCGGCGGTGGGGGACTCCTTCGCGTCACTGCCCGCCACCTTCGCCCCACGCTGCGCCAGGATCTTGGCGATGCCCGACATCCCGGCGCCGCCGATGCCGATGAAGTGCGGTCGGTCCATGGCGGTAGGAAGGCCGGGTGCCATGTGTGTTTCTCCCAAGATCCGGTACGACGATGAGCGCGCCCAAGCGAAAGCACGCGCCCCCAGCCTATTGCGTGCGGCGACAGGCACCCCGTAAGGGGCGCGGGACTGCGACATGTGCGGCTCCGCCGCGTGGGCGCGACCAGCCACCACGTGCCCGCCTCCCGAAAACCACCGCAACCCCACGGCGCCTCACGGCCGAGCCCGGCGGGGACCTACACCTTGCTGTGCGAGAACAGCTTCAGCACCGGCACGCCGACCTTGTGGCGGGCCCGCGAGGCCCAGTCGCGGTGGAAGAACTCCTCCACGTAGTGCGGGTCGGTCAGCACGATGACCTCGTCCGCGTCGATCTCGTCGACCAGCGCCTTGAGCGCGTCCAGCGGGTGGTCCTCGATGAGCCGCCCCTCTGCCTCGCTGCCGGCCGAGCGCAGCGCCACCAGCGACACGTCGAGGGCCTGCTGCCCCTGACCGGCCGCGTCCGCGCCCTCCGGCGTCTCACGCTCGTGGGCCGCCTCGTCCAGCTCCCCGAGCGCGACGTCGTCGATGGCCCGCAGCAGCCGGTCCGCCTGGTCGCCCCGCGGCTGGAGCAGCACATGGAAGGCGACCACCTCGTCACCGTGCAAGGTGGTGACGAACTCCACGTCGGCGGACGTCAGGGCCTTCTCGATCATCAATACGCTTGTGAACACGACAGGCGCCCTTCTCCTCCGTGGGCCTCCCTGGCCCCCTGCGGAAACCATCCTGCCCCGTGATCGCACGGGGACTGCGAGTTTTAGTGTGCCCAGCGGAAGATAATCGGAACGATCTACTCCGCTACCTTGCCCTGACCCACGCCCGGACCGACGGCCAGGACCGTCGCCCCTGACCGACGCCAGGGCCGCCGGTCAGGGGCGACGGTATCGGGCGAAGAGGAATCCGGCCTCCTCCAGGAGGGACGCCAGTTCGAGCCGCTTGGGAACCGCCATCGCGGGCCCCCCTGCGATCCGCTGCGCGTCTCCCGCGGTGAGCGTCGGGGAAAGAGTCAGACACAGCTCGTCGAGGACACCCGCCGCGACCATCTGGCCCAGCAGCCGCGGGCCGCCCTCCGTCAGCAGCCGGGTCATGCCGCGCTCGGCGAGGGCACGTACGGCCCGTACCGGGTCCACGCCCGTCCCGTCCCCGGCGATCACCACCTCGGCGCCCGCCTTCTCGGCCGCCGCCACCCGGTCGGGGGCCGCCGCGGCACCCGTCAGGACGAGCGTGGGCACCAGGGGCGAGGTGAACAGTGGCAGCGAGAAGTCCAGGTCGAGGCTCGCGGTGACGACGGCGATCACGGGCGCCGGGCCCTGTCCGGCCGCCTCCCGGAGCGCCGCGAACTCCGCACGCGCGCGTGCCGGACGGTAACCCTCCTGGCGTACCGTTTCCGCGCCGACGACCACGACGTCCGCGAGAGCCCGCAGCACCCCGAAGATCCGCATGTCGGCGGCGCTGGAGATGCCCTGGGACTTCCCGTCGTGCTGGGCGGCTCCGTCGAGCGTGGAGACCATGTTGGCCCGCAGCCAGGGCTCCCGGACACCGGCGGAGCGGAGTTCGGGGTAGGCGTACGCCTCCGCCAGCTCCAGCAGTTCCCACTCACGGTCCGTCGCATCCGTCACATCTGCCACAGCCGCACCAGGGGCATCGGGGGCCCCTGCGGTGGCCTGGGCTGCTGTTTCGTAGGTCACAGGGAACAGGCGTCGCATGTCGTGCAGTGTGGCACGGCGCTTAGAGTGGGGAACCGTGTCGTCCTCCACAGCCGCTTCCTGGATCGAACCGATACCCGAAGCAGCCCCCACGTCCCTGTGCGCCCGCGAGCCGCACGTCCCCGCGGACCGGCTGGTCGCCGAGATGGTGCCGCCGCCGCGCTTCGACTCCGTGCGCTTCGAAACGTACATTCCGGACTCGAACCAGCCGAGCCAGACCGAGGCCGTACAGGTCCTCGCCGGCTTCGCGGCCGGTCTCGGCGGGGCGCACGCGCTCGGCGGCGGCAAGCGGGGCTTCTTCGGCTTCGGCAGGGCCAAGGCGCCGAAGACCCCGGCCGGCCCCCGGGGCGTCTACCTGGACGGCGGTTACGGCGTCGGCAAGACCCACCTGCTCGCCTCCCTGTGGCACGCCACCCCGGCCGAGCCCGCGCTCAAGGCCTTCGGCACCTTCGTGGAGCTGACGAACCTGGTCGGCGCGCTCGGCTTCCAGAAGACCGTGCAGACGCTCTCCGGGCACCGCCTCCTGTGCATCGACGAGTTCGAACTCGACGACCCGGGCGACACCGTCCTCGTCTCCACCCTGCTCGGCAAGCTGGTCGACGCGGGAGTCGCGCTCGCGGCCACCTCGAACACCCTGCCGGGCAAGCTCGGCGAGGGCCGGTTCGCGGCCGCCGACTTCCTGCGCGAGATCCAGGGGCTGTCGGCGCACTTCCGGCCGCTGCGCATCGACGGCGAGGACTACCGCCATCGCGGGCTGCCCGAGGCCCCGGCGCCGTTCACCGACGAGCAGGTCACGAAGGCCGCGTACGCCACGGACGGGGCCTCCCTCGACGACTTCCCGCATCTGCTCGACCACCTCGCGCGCGTGCACCCCAGCCGCTACGGCGCCCTGACCGACGACCTGAAGGCCGTCTGCCTCACCGATGTCCAACCGGTGCCGGACCAGTCGACGGCGCTGCGGCTCGTGGTGCTGGCCGACCGGCTGTACGACCGCGAGGTGCCCGTCCTCGCCTCCGGGATGCCCTTCGACCAGCTCTTCAGCGAGGAGATGCTGAACGGCGGCTACCGGAAGAAGTACTTCCGCGCGATCTCCCGGCTCACCGCGCTGGCCCGCGACGCCAAGGGGCTCGTCGAGGCGTAGTTTTCGGCCCCTCCACAGCGTTTTCGGCCCTCTTCACTGTGAAACGTCGAGTTAACCCTGCAAACAACTTGCCGCGTTAACCTATGTATTGACATGGAGGACGAGACGCCGGGAGGGGGCGCATGTTACGAGGTACGACGGCCCGACCCCTCTACGTGGTACTCGCCGCCGTCCTGATCAGCCTGCAACTCTTCGCCCCCACCGAGGCGTTCGCGTCCGCGCACAGGGGCGAAGTCGTCTCCTGCGACGAAGCGGAGCATCCGCAGAAGGTGGCACCCCCTCTGGGTGCCCGTCAGCGGACCCGCGACGAGGATCTCGTTCCCGACACACCCCCGCGCGCCCTGCTCGCGAGCGACCCCGCGGCCTCGTACCCGCCGCTCGCGCTCGCCCCGGCGCACCCGCGCACGTCGAGATCCTCGACCGCCCACTCCCCCGCCATACTTCAGGTCTTCCGCTGCTGAGCGGAGCGCGTCCCCCCACGCTCCGTCTTGTAAGCCGACGCGCCCTCAGGGCGCGCCAGGAGGAACTGACATGCAGCCCCTCATCGACCATGCCCGCTCCTTCGGCCGACGGCCCGAGGAATTCGCCTCGCTCGCCGACGGCCAGTCCCCGCAGGTCCTGTTCATCACCTGCTCCGACTCCCGGGTCGTTCCGGCCCTGATCACCGGCGCCCGCCCGGGCGAGCTCTTCGAGCTGCGCACCGCGGGCAACATCGTCCCGCCGTACGTCGCCGGCCGGCCGACCTCCGAGGCGGCCACCGTCGAGTACGCGGTGGACGTGCTCGGCGTGTCCGAGATCGTGGTCTGCGGCCATTCGCACTGCGGCGCCGTCGGCGCGCTGGTGCGCGGCGACGACCTGACGGCCGTACCCGCCGTGCGCGACTGGCTCGCGCAGGCGCAGCGCCCGTCCGACGCACCGGGCGACGACCCCACCGTCGCCGAGGCGGTGCAGAACCACGTCCTCGCGCAACTGCTCAGGCTCCGCGGATACCCCTGTGTGGAAAGGGGCCTGACGACGGGCCGGCTGCGTCTGCACGGCTGGTACTACGAGGTCCACACCGGCGCCGTGCGCGAACACCGTGCGCACACCGACACCTTCGAGGCGCTGTGAGCCGCGCCGTGAACACTTCGGGCCTCATGAGCAAACTCCCCCACCTGCGGCAGGACTTCGCCGCCTCGATCGTCGTGTTCCTGGTCGCCCTGCCGCTGTGCGTGGGCGTCGCCGTCGCCTCCGGTGTCCCGGCGGAACTCGGCCTGGTCACCGGCATCGTGGGCGGTCTCGTCACCGGCCTGATGCGCGGCAGCAGCCTTCAGGTGTCGGGGCCGGCGGCCGGACTGACCGTGCTGGTCTTCGAGGCCGTGAGGGAGTACGGGCTCGCCGTCCTCGGAGTCGTCGTGCTCGCCACGGGTGTGCTCCAACTCCTCATGGGCGCACTGAAACTGGGGCGCTACTTCCGGGCCATCTCGGTGGCCGTCGTCGAGGGCATGCTCGCCGGGATCGGCCTCGTGCTGATCGCGGGCCAGCTCTACTCGATGGCCGGGCTCAAGGCCCCCGCCTCCGGACTCGACAAGCTCGCCGGGCTGCCGGAGGCCGTCGTCGACGCGGCCCGCAGCACCGAGGCGCTGGCCTCGGTCGGACTCGGGGCGGGCACGATCGCCGTGCTCGTCCTGTGGCGGCGGCTGCCGCGGCGGGTGCGTACGGTGCCGGGGGCGCTCGGCGCGGTCCTGCTGGCCACGCTGGTGGCCTCGGGGTTCGGGCTGCCGGTGGCCAAGGTCGAGGTGCGGGGGCTGGTCGGCTCGATCCAGCTGCCGAGCCTCGACGCCTTCGGGGAGCTCGCGAGCGTGGGCGTGCTCGGCACGGTGCTCGCCTTCACGCTGATCGCCTCCGCCGAGTCGCTGTTCAGCGCGGCGGCCGTGGACCGGCTGCACGACGGCCCCCGGACCGAGTACGACCGGGAACTGATGGCGCAGGGCGCGGGCAACACGGTCTGCGGACTGCTCGGCGCGCTGCCGATGACCGCGGTGATCGTGCGCAGCGCGGCGAACGTCCGGGCGGGCGCGCGGACGAAGGCGTCCCGCGTGCTGCACGGCGTCTGGCTGCTGCTGTTCGCGGCACTGCTGCCCGCCGCGCTCGGCGTCATCCCGCTGCCCGCCCTCGCCGGCATCCTGGTGCACGCGGGCTGGAAGCTGATCCCGCTGCGCGAGATCGTCTCGCTGTGGCGCGAGCACCGGGGCGAGGCGCTGATCCTCGTCGTCACGGCGGTGTCGATCGTCGCCGTCAGCATGTTCGAGGGGGTGCTCATCGGGCTCGCCCTGGCGATCGTCAAGACGGCGTGGGAGGCCTCGCACGTCCGCCTGGAGGTCATAGACAAGGGTGCGGGCCCCGTCCAGGCGTATCTGTCGGGCAACGCGACCTTCCTGAGGCTGCCGAAGATCCTCGACAGCCTCGAGGCACTGCCCCAGGACCGCCCGGTCGAGCTGGACCTCTCCGGCCTGCACCACCTCGATCACGCCTGCCGCACCGCGCTGGAGAACTGGTCGGCGCGGCACAGTGAGGCGGGGACGGAACCGGTGAAGGTGACCACCGGCTGACCCCCCGGGCTCGCGGTCGGGGGGATCCTCGACCGCGAGCCCGCGTGAGGCATATCGTGGGATTAGTGGTGGTATGCGGCGGCTCGAAAGGGGGTCGTCATGCTCGATGAGCTCTTGGCCACGGCCGCGGTGGTCGGTACCGCGGGGGTGGTGTACGTCGCCGCGGCGGCCCGGGTCGTCAAGCAGTACGAGCGGGGCGTGGTGCTCCGGCTCGGGCGGCTCCGGGGTGGCATAAGGCCGCCCGGGTTCACCATGATCATCCCCGGTGTGGACCGGCTGCGTAAGGTCAACATGCAGATCGTGACGATGCCCGTCCCCGCGCAGGACGGCATCACGCGGGACAACGTCACGGTCCGGGTCGACGCGGTCATCTACTTCAAGGTGGTCGACGCGGCCGACGCGGTCATCCAGGTCGAGGACTACCGCTTCGCGGTCTCGCAGATGGCGCAGACCTCGCTGCGCTCGATCATCGGCAAGAGCGACCTGGACGATCTGCTGTCCAACCGGGAGAAGCTCAACCAGGGCCTGGAGTTGATGATCGACAGTCCGGCCATGGGCTGGGGTGTGCAGATCGACCGGGTCGAGATCAAGGAC
>NZ_JBHVST010000146.1:0-15188 GCF_042885015.1 Streptomyces sp. NPDC058086
TTTTTTATTCACCCCGCCCCCCCCCATATCTACACTCAAACATCCGTCGGCCGCGTCTTTTGTTTATACGCCCCCGGGGGCGGACCGCGCCCGCCCCCGGGCGCGGTCCGCCGAACTGCCGTTGTGCGCGGCGGGTGTTACTGCGTGACGTTGATCGCCTGGTTGGCGCTGGACTCGGCCACCGACCAGCTGGAGTGGTCGTTCAGGGCGGCCGACTCGTTGTGGGCGCTGATGTTGGCGACGTGCTTGGTCACGTTGGTGGTGCGGCCGAAGCTGAACTTCAGGCGGCCCAGGGCCTCGCGGCCGGGGAGCAGCTCGGCGGACTCGGACTGCAGTTCGTTCATGTCCATGCTCATGGGATGTCCTTTCGGGACGTGGTTCGTTGATGCGGTGTGGTGATGGCACAGCGGTGGATGCGGGCGAGCATCCGGTGATGCGGAGGCGGGCGAGCCTCCGGTGCCGATTACTGGTGGACGTTGATGGCCTGCGAGGCACCCGAGGACGCGTCCGTCCAGCTGGAGTGGTCGTTCAGTGCGGCCGACTGGTTGGAGGCGTCGATGTTCGCGACGTGCTTGGTCACGTTGACGGTCTTGCCGAAGCTGAACTTCAGCCGACCGAGGGCCTCGCGACCCGGCAGCAGCTCAGCGGTCTCGGTGTCGAGTTCACGGTTGTCCATCATGATCAATTCCCCCTCAGGGATGGGCATTTCCGATCGGACAGAGGCTGGTTCCCCCCAAACTCTGTCCAATCTGGTCGGACGTGCTGTCCAACGAGATTGGACAGTAGTAGCCCCGGAGCTCGCCGCGCAAGCGGTTCGGGAAAAGACTTCTGGGGCCGGAGCGAAGCCCCCCGTAGAATCGATCCCGCTTGGAAGAGTTCCGCCCGGCGGCGAGCAGGAAGTGACCATCGGTGGCCAACGCACTGCAGCAGATCATCAGAGATCGCCTCGACCGCGAAGGCTGGTCCTACGGCGAAGTGGCACGTCGGGGCGGCATTCCGCGCTCCACCGTCCACCACTTGGCCACGGCCGAGCGGGTGGTGCGCATGCCCCAGCCCAGCACGCTGGAAGGGCTGTCCAAGGGGCTTGGACTGTCGTTGGACACCGTGCGGCGGGCCGCCGCGGAGGCGTGCGGCATTCATGTCTACGCGGCCGACGCCCCGCCTGCCGAAGGCGCGCCCGGCGCACCCGCCGACCCCGAGGTCGACCTGCTCATCGCCAGCGTCCAGCAACTCTCGGCCGACGACCGCCGTCATGTCGCCGCCCTGGTCGAGTCCCTGCTGGGCCGCGACGCGCGACGCGGCTAGTTTCTGCCGGGGTGCGGCACCGGGCGTGCGCCGGCGCACGCGGGAGCGACGAGATGTTCTCCGTCGGGGCGGGCCCCAGCGGGCGCTGCCCGGCGCCGGCCGGCAGGAGCCGTCCTCGTCGGGGTGCGCCGCGTGTGGCGGGTGGTGTGTTGCCGGGCGCCGCGGCTACGGGGCCGGCCTCGATGCCGGGGAGCTGCCCGACGCCGGTCAGTAGTCGTCAGCCGTCACCGTCAGGGTGCTCCGCGCGTCGTGGGAGTCGTGTGGCCCGGCGGAGCGGAGGGTGGCGACGCCCATGCCCACGGGGGTGGGCCGATGCCCGGCGGTGTGCGTCCGCGTCTACGAGGGTGGCTCGCATTCGGGTGATGGGGGGCGGTGTGGCGTCGTAGGGGCGGATGGACTTGGGCGGCGGTGGTGTTCCGGGGATCTGCGTCGGATGCCGGAGCCCCTCGTCAAAGGGACGTTGACATCGGTTCGGTCCGTACGGTCGCTCCGTCGCAGGCGACCCGGAGGCTTTGGCCCGGTCAAGGGCCGTACGGCGAAGACGCCCGTCCGAGTGCTCCGGTTCCGCTTCCCGGGGTTCCCGGTAAAAGAATCCAGAACGGCCGAAACCCCCAAGATCCGCAGCTAGTCTCTCATTCTGCTCGGGGCACGTGAGCCGCACGACCCCTGTGTCACCCAGGGGGACATGTGCTGTTCGTGCACGGAGGACCCACCACGGCAGTGGTGCGGGGCAGTACGGGAGAGTCCGTCGTCCTCCTCTCAGGTGAGCTGCCCGACATACTGACCGAGGGCGCACTCACCGAACTCCTCGACCTCGCCGCGGCCGTCCTCGACGAGGAGGAGCTCAAACTCTTCCGGCGCTGCCTGGACGCCCTCGTCCGCGGCGAGGGCGGCACCCCGCGCCGCATCGAACTCGACGGTGTCGTACTGACCGTTTACGAGGACTGATCCGGGCGATGCTTGCCCTCTGAGCCGTTGCCGGAGTGCCGGGAGGGGAAGCCGTGGGGGAGAGCAGAGGCCCGTCGGGAGAGCCGGGGAACCTGAACACGGGCGTGGCGCACAACGCCCGGGTCTGGAACTACTGGATCGGCGGCCGGGACAACTACCCCGTCGATCAGGCGGTCGGCGAGCAGGTCGCCACGATGTTCCCGGTGATCCGCGCCGTGGCCCTGGCCGACCGCGACTTCCTGGGCCGCGCGGTCCGCTTCCTGGCCGGGGAGCGCGGGATACGGCAGTTCCTGGACGTCGGCACCGGACTGCCGACCCTGGACAACACCCACGACATCGCCCAGCGGATCGCCCCCGAGTCGCGGATCGTGTACGTCGACAACGACCCCGTGGTGCTCGCCCACACCCGCGCGCTGCTGACCGGCACGCCCGAGGGTGTCACCGACTACCTCGACGCCGACGTCCACGACCCCGACGCCATCATCCGGGGCGCCGCGGGAACCCTCGACCTCGGCCGACCCGTCGCCGTCATGATGCTGGGCATCCTCAACTTCGTCCTCGACGGCGACGAGGCACGCGACATCGTGCGCAGGCTCATGGCCGCGCTCCCCTCCGGCAGCTGTCTCGCCCTGACCCACCCCACCACCGACGCCGACCTCGGAGGCGAGGGCAACGTCGCGGCCATGAGTTTCTGGAACGAGAACGCGACCCCGCCGATCACCGCCCGTGGCCGAGCCGAGATCACCACCTTCTTCGACGGCCTGGACCTCCTCGACCCGGGTCTCGTCTCCTGCGCCCGGTGGCGCGCCCGGCCCGGCGACGGCGCGGTCCTCCCGCAGTACGGCGCGGTCGCCGTGAAACCCTGACGGAACCGGCCGGGACCGGCCGGGACCGGCCGGGGCTTGGTCGGCGCCGGTCGGCGTGGTGACGTCCGCGGACGGCCTCCTGGCCCGGCCGTGCGGCGCCACGTAACGTGACACGACATGGAGGCAGCCGCTGACCTGTGCCGGAAGGGTGTGTCGTGAAGATCCTCATCAGCGCCGACATGGAGGGCGCCACCGGGGTGACCTGGCCCGCCGACGTGTTGCCGGGGACACCGCAGTGGGAGCGCTGCCGGCCGATGTTCACCTCGGACGTCAACGCCGCCGTCCTCGGCTTCTTCGACGGCGGCGCCGACGAGGTGCTGATCAACGAGGCCCACTGGTCCATGCGCAATCTGTTGCTGGAGCAGCTCGACGACCGGGCCGAGATGATCACCGGACGCCACAAGACGCTGTCCATGGTGGAGGGCGTCCAGCACGGGGACGTCGACGGGATCGCGTTCGTCGGCTACCACACGGGCGCCGGCACGGAGGGCGTCCTCGCCCACACCTACCTCCCCAACTCGATCACCGGCGTGTGGGTGAACGACGTACGGGCGAGTGAGGGACTGCTCAACTCCCATGTCGTCGCCGAGTACGGAGTGCCCGTCGTGCTCGTCACCGGCGACGACCTGACCTGTGAGGACGCGCTCGGCTACGCGCCGGAGGCACTCAAGGTCGCCGTCAAGGACCATGTGTCGCGGTACACGGCGGTCTGCCGTACGCCGGCCAGGACCGCTGCCGACATCCGGGCCGCGGCCAAGGCGGCGGCAGCCCTGGCGGTGCGTCAAGAACCGCTGGTGGGCGGCCCGTTCACGGTGGCGCTCGAATTCGACGCCGAACACCTGTCGATGGCGGCCACCGTCGTGCCCGGCGTGCGGCGCGTCGGGGAGCGCAAGGTGGTGTACACCAGCGAGACCATGTACGAGGGGATTCGCACCTTCAAGGCGGTCACCACGATCGTCTCGGCCGCGGTGGAGGAGCAGTATGGCTGACCAGAGGACCATGAACGAGCGGGCCGCGGAAGAACGCGACATGAGTGAACGGGCCGTGGACGAGCGGGCGTTGGACGAGGTCGTAGGGTTCACCTCCGACCTCATCCGCTTCGACACCACCAACCGGGGCGGCGGCGACTGCCAGGAGCGCCCCGCCGCCGAGTACGCCGCCGCGCGCCTGGCCGAAGCGGGCCTCGAACCCACACTGCTGGAGCGCACCAAGGGCCGTACGAACGTCGTCGCCCGTCTCGAAGGCACCGACCCGTCCGCCGACGCGCTGCTCGTCCACGGTCACCTCGACGTGGTGCCCGCCCAGGCCGACGACTGGAGCGTGCCCCCGTTCTCCGGTGAGATCCGCGACGGGGTTGTGTGGGGGCGCGGCGCGGTAGACATGAAGAACATGGACGCGATGATCCTTGCGGTCGTACGCCTGTGGGCGCGCCTCGGCGTCAGGCCCCGGCGCGACCTGGTGATCGCGTTCACGGCCGACGAGGAGGCGAGCGCGGAGGACGGCTCCGGGTTCCTCGCCGACCGGCATCCGGGACTGTTCGAGGGCTGTACCGAGGGCATCAGCGAGTCCGGGGCGTTCACCTTCCACGACGGCGCGGGCCGGGAGCTCTATCCGATCGCGGCGGGGGAGCGCGGCACCGGCTGGCTCAAGCTCACCGCGCACGGGCGGGCGGGCCACGGCTCCAAGGTGAACCGGGCGAACGCGGTGACCCGGCTGGCCGAGGCGATCGCCCGGATCGGCGCGTACGAGTGGCCCCTCAGGCTCACCCCCACCGTCCGCGCCGCCCTCACCGAACTCGCCACGCTGTACGGCGTCGACGCCGACCTGGACGACGTCGACGGTCTCCTGGACAAGCTCGGGCCCGCCGCCGCGCTCGTCGAGGCGACCGTCCGGGGCAGCGCCAACCCGACCATGCTCAGTGCCGGTTACAAGATCAACGTGATTCCGGGGGAGGCCGTCGCCCACGTGGACGGCCGCTATCTGCCGGGCGGCGAGGAGGAGTTCCGCACGACCCTCGACCGGCTCACCGGACCGGACGTGGAGTGGGAGTTCCACCACCGCGAGGTGGCCCTCCAGTCGCCGGTGGACTCGCCGACGTACGCCAAGATGCGTGCCGCCGTCGAGGAGTTCGCGCCTGAGGGGCACGTGGTGCCGTACTGCATGTCGGGCGGTACGGACGCCAAGCAGTTCTCGCGCCTCGGCATCACCGGCTACGGCTTCGCCCCGCTCAAGCTCCCCGAGGGCTTCGACTACCAGGCCCTCTTCCACGGAGTCGACGAACGCGTTCCCGTCGAGGCGCTGCACTTCGGCGTCCGCGTCCTCGACCGCTTCCTGCGCACGGCCTAGAGAGGACAGGATGCAGAACCTGGCGTACGGATCGTGGCCCTCGCCCATCGACGCGGCGCTCGCCGCCGCGCACGACGGGCAACCCGAGTTCGTCGGCTTCGTCGGCGACGAGGCATGGTGGACCGAACCCCGGCCCGCGGAGGGCGGACGGCGCACGCTCGTACGCCGACAGGCCGACGGCACGCAGGAGCCGGTGCTGCCGGCCCCCTGGAACGTGCGCAGCCGGGTCATCGAGTACGGCGGACAACCCTGGGCCGGCGAGATGCGCCCCGAGGGGCCGTTCGTGGTGTTCGTGAACTTCGCCGACCAGCGACTCTACGCGTACGAGCCCGACGCCCCGGACGCGCGGCCCCGCCCGCTGACCCCCGTGTCCCCGGTGGGCGGCGGACTGCGCTGGGTCGACCCGCGGTTGCGCCCCGAGCTGGGCGAAGTGTGGTGCGTGCTGGAGGAGTTCACCGGGGACGGACCCACCGACGTACGACGGGTCGTGGCCGCGGTGCCGCTCGACGGGTCGGCGGCGCAGGACCGCGACGCGTTGCGCGAACTCACCGACGGCAGCCACCGGTTCGTCACAGGACCCCGGCTCTCGCCCGACGGCGGGCAGGCGGCCTGGCTCGCCTGGGACCACCCGCGCATGCCCTGGGACGGCACCGAACTGATCCTCGCCGACGTCACCGGGCACGGCACCCTGCACGGCGCGCGACCCGTCGCCGGCGGACCGGAGGAGTCCATCGCCCAGGCGGACTGGACCCCCGACGGCACCCTCCTGTACGCCAGTGACCGCACCGGCTGGTGGAACCTGTACCGGCTCGGGGAGGACACGCCCGTCTGCCCCCGGGAGGAGGAGTTCGGCGGGCCGCTGTGGAAGATCGGATACCGCTGGTTCGCGCCGCTGGAGAGCGGGCTCGTCGCCGTCGTGCACGGCCGGGGCGCCACCGCGCTCGGGATACTCGACCCGGACACCGGCGAGGTCGTCGACGCGGCCGGCCCCTGGACCGAGTTCACCCCGACACTCGCGGTCCACGGCAGCCGGATCGTGGGCGTCGCCGCCAGCCCCCGCAGCGCGTACGAGGTCGTCGAACTGGACGCCCGCACCGGCCGCGCCAGGGTGGTCGGCGCCGGCCACGCCGACCCGGTGGACCCCGCGCACTACCCGGAGCCGCAGATCCGCACCTTCACCGGCCCCGCCGGGCGCGAGGTCCACGCCCACATCTACCCGCCGCACCACCCCGACCACGTGGCACCCGGCGACGAACTGCCGCCCTACGTCGTGTGGGCGCACGGCGGACCCACCGGCCGCGCGCCCCTCGTCCTCGACCTGGAGATCGCCTACTTCACCTCGCGCGGCATCGGTGTCGCCGAGGTCAACTACGGCGGATCGGCGGGGCACGGGCGGGAGTACCGCAACCGGCTGCGTGAGCAGTGGGGCGTCGTGGACGTCGAGGACTGCGCGGCCGTCGCGCTCGCCCTCGCCGAGGAGGGCACCGCCGACCGGCACCGGCTCGCCATCCGCGGCGGCAGCGCGGGCGGCTGGACCGCCGCCGCCTCCCTGACCGGCACCGACGTCTACGCCTGCGGCACGATCCTCTATCCGGTCCTCGACCTCGGCGAATGGGGCTCGGGGGAGACCCACGACTTCGAGTCGCAGTATCTGGAGACGCTGATCGGGCCGATCGCCGAGGTGCCGAGCCGCTACGTGGAACGCTCGCCCAGCGAGCGCGCCGACCGCATCACCGCGCCCTTCCTGATCCTCCAGGGCCTCGACGACGTCATCTGTCCGCCCGCGCAGTGCGAACGGTTCCTCGCCAGGCTGGCCCGGTCGACCGGGCGCCGCGTACCGCACGCCTACCTCACCTTCGAGGGCGAGGGGCACGGGTTCCGGCGGGCCGACACCATGGTGCGGGCCCTGGAGTCCGAACTCTCCCTGTACGCCCAGGTCTTCGGCCTGCGTCCACCCGGCATCCCCACCCTGCACCTCACCGCCGGAGAAGAGCCCGGCACAGCGCCGACGGGATCCGTCCCACCGATCGTGGAGTCCACCCAGTGAAAACCCTGACCCGTCCAGCCCGTCTCGCCCCCGGGGCCCGCGTCGCCGTCGTCGCGCCCAGCGGGCCCGTGGTCGAGGAGCGGCTGGCCGCGGGCCTCGACATCCTGCGGGGCTGGGACCTCGACCCCGTCGTGGCACCACATGTCCTGGACCGGCACCCCGAGTTCAGCTACCTCGCGGGCACCGACGCCGACCGGGCCGCCGATTTCCAGGCCGCCTGGTGCGACCCGGACGTGGCCGCGGTGTTCTGCGCCCGCGGCGGCTACGGCGTCCAGCGCATGGTCGACCTCCTCGACTGGGACGCGATACGGGCCGCAGGCCCCAAGGTGTTCCTCGGCTTCAGCGACATCACGGCACTGCACGAGGCGTTCGCGAACCGCGCGGGGCTGGTGACCCTCCACGGGCCGATGGCCGCGGCCGTCGACTTCATCAAGAACACTCGGGCACAGGAGCACCTTCGGGCGACGCTCTTCGAACCGGAGACGGTACGGGTGATCGGGTCCGGCGGGGGAGTGGCACCGCTCGTGCCCGGCCGCGCCTCGGGTGTCCTCCTCGGCGGGTGCCTGAGCATGCTCGCCGCCGACCTGGGCACCCCGCACGCCCGGACTTCCGCGCGTGGCGGGCTGCTCTGTCTGGAGGACGTGGGGGAGGAGACGTACCGCCTGGACCGGGCGCTCACCCAGCTCCTGCGGGCCGGCTGGCTGGACGGGGTCACCGGGGTCCTGCTCGGCTCCTGGGAGCGCTGCTCGCCGTACGAGCGCGTGCGGACGCTGCTCACCGACCGGCTCGGCGGGCTCGGGGTGCCGGTCGTCGAGGAGTTCGGATTCGGGCACGGCGAGGGCGCGTTGACGATTCCGTTCGGTGTACGGGCCGAACTCGACGCGGACGCGGGGACCCTGACGCTGGAGGAGCCGGCGCTCGCCCAGAACCTGTCGTGAAGGCCGCCGTCGCGTACTGTGTCGGGATGCCTGAGAACGCCACCGCCTACCTTGCCGAGGGGCCCCGCGTGGGCATCCGGCACTTCACCCACGAGGATGGTGCCGAGTTCACCGCACGGGCCCGGGAGAGCAAGGCGCTGCACCAGCCCTGGCTCTTCCCGCCCCGCAGCGTCGACGCCTATGCCGCCTACGCGGGGCGGCTCATCGAGGACCGTACGAAGGCCGGGTTCCTGGTCTGCGAACGGGACAACGGGGCCCTCGCCGGCTTCATCAACATCAACAACATCGTCGAGGGCGGCTTCCTGTGCGGGGCGCTGGGCTACGGCGCCTTCGCACACGCCGCCGGGCGCGGGCTGATGGCCGAGGGGCTCGGGCTCGTGGTCCGGTACGCCTTCGGGGCGATGGGGCTGCACCGGCTGGAGATCAACGTCCAGCCCCGGAACGCGGCCTCGATCGCCCTCGCCCGGCGCTGCGGATTCCGGCTGGAGGGGTTCTCGCCGGACTTCATCTACCTCGACGGGGCGTGGCGCGACCACGAGCGATGGGCGATCACCTCGGAGATGCTCCCTTCGAGCTGAACCCCCTTCGGGTCGAAGCTCCCGTCGAACCGAACTTTCCTTCGAGCACTGACGTCGTCGTCGCCTTTGCGGAATCCTGACCGGATCCTGACGAGCGGACACCCTGGTCAGGTGGCCGATGTCCCTGTTCCATGGTCATCGTGACGACGATCCGACGTGACGTACTGACCCTGCCGGTCGCGGAGTTGGGCCCGGACAACCCGCTGCCACCCCTGCGGCCGCTCGACGAGACACACCGCGTCGACGACCGCAGCGGCGCCGACCTGCCGCGCGACATGGCCCGGCAGATCCGCTACGAGCCGCTGCGCAGCGTTCTGCCCGAGCGCATCCGGGACGGATACGACAGACGGCGCGAGCCGCGCGGGATCGACACGATCGTGATCGAGAACGACCGGCTGCGGGCGGTGGTGTTGCCGGGCCACGGCGGCCGGGTGGCCTCGCTGTTCCACAAGCCCTCGCAGCGCGAACTCCTCTACCGCAACCCGGTGGTGCAGCCCGCCTGCTTCGCCCTCAACGGAGCCTGGGTCTCCGGCGGCATCGAGTGGAACATCGGAGCGACCGGCCACACCACCCTCTCCTGCGCCCCCGTGCACGCCGCCCGTGTGCCCGCCCCCGACGGCGGCGAGATGCTCCGCCTGTGGGAGTGGGAGCGGCTGCGCGACCTGCCGTTCCAGGTCGACCTGTGGCTCCCGGACGGCTCCGACTTCCTCCACGTCGGCGTCCGCGTCCGCAATCCGCACGAAAAACCCACGCCCCTGTACTGGTGGTCCAACATCGCCGTCCCCGAGGAACGCCGGGTGCTGGCCCCCGCGGACGAGGCCTGGCACTTCGGGTACGAGCGGCGGCTGCGGAGGGTGCCGGTACCGGAGCACGAGGGAGTGGACCGCACGTATCCGCCGCGCAGCGTCTTCCCCGCCGACTACTTCTACGAGGTGCCCGACGGGCAGCGCCGCTGGATCGCCGCGCTCGACGACACGGGCGACGGGCTCGTGCAGACGTCCACCGACGTGCTGCGCGGGCGCAAGCTGTTCGTCTGGGGCTCCGGTCCCGGCGGACGGCGCTGGCAGGAATGGCTCACCGAACCCGGCACCGGCGGCTACTGCGAGATCCAGGCCGGGCTCGCCCGCACCCAGCTGGAGCATGTCCGGCTGGAGGCGGAGAGCGAGGTGTCCTGGCTGGAGGCGTACGGGCCGCTGGCGGCGGATGCGGGGGCGGTGCACGGGGCGGACTGGGCGCTCGCGCGGGCGGAGACGGAACGCCGGCTGTCGGAGGTCCTCTCTCGCGGGGACGTCGACGCGGCGTACGAGGCGTGGCTGCCGTACGCCGACACCGAGCCCGGTGAGGTGCTGGCCGTCGGGTCCGGCTGGGGTGCGCTCGAAGTGCTGCGCGCCTCCCACAAGCTGCCCGGCACGCCGTTCCAGGAGTCCACGCTGGGGGAGGCGCAGACGCCCTGGGCGGAGCTCCTGCGGACCGGTGCCTTCCCGGAGCCGCGGCGGGTCGGGCCGCCCGGTGAGAGCCTGGTCGCTCCGCACTGGCGGGACATGCTGGAGACCGCGCCCGCCAAACCGCTCACCGAGTACCACCTCGGCGTCGCGCAGTGGCACGCCGGGGACCTGGCGCAGGCCGTGCGCAGCTGGGAGCGGGCGCTCGAACTCGCCCCGTCGCTCTGGCCGTTGCTGCGGTGTCTGGCCGTTGCCGACCAGGAGGCCGGCAACCGGGAACGGGCCGCCGACCGGTACGCCGAGGCCTTCGACGACCTGTGTCAGGAGCGGCGTGACGACGGTCCGGCCTGGACCGCGGCCACGGCCGCGCTCGGGCGGGAGGCGGTGGGGGCGCTGCTCGCTGTGCGGCGTACCGGGGAGGCGCGGCGGGTCTGGGATCGACTGCGGCCCGTTACACGGGCGCGCGGCCGGTTCCGTCTGCTCGAGGTGGAGCTGCTTCTCGCGGAGGGGGACCGGGACGGGGCGCGGGCGGTCTTCGACGAGGCGTTCGAGGTCGCCGACCTGCGGGAGGGGGCGGAGACCATCACCGCCCTGTGGGCCCGTCTGACGGACGAGCCGCTCCCGCCCCACTACGACTTCCGCATGCGCCCGCCCTCCAACTAGCCTCTCCTCGTCCTCGTCCTCGTCCTCGTCCTCGAACGCCGGACGCCGGACGGGCTGAAGGATGCGCGTCGGCGCTCCTGAGGGGCGCGGGGAACTGCGCGATGAGCCCCCACCGGGCGGCGGTCGGGCGATCCGGGGCGGGGGCGTTCAGGGGGTGGGGGATCCGCGGTCGACGTACTCGTACACCACACCGTCCGGATGCATGGCGATCAGATTGCGTCCGGCCGGCGTCCCCACCGGTCCCGCCAGAATCCGTGCGCCCAGCTCGCTGAGCACCCGATGCGCGTCCTCGACGTCCTTGACGGCGATGGTCGCGGAGACCTTCCGCAGGACCTCCAGATCGGCCTCGGGTCCGCTCATGAGCAGGAAGCAGCCCACCGCCGCCACCGACACACCGCCGCGCTCGAACCGCAGGGCCCGCCCACCGGCAAGTCTTTCGTAGAAGGGGACCGAAGCCTCCAGGTCGTCGACGCAGATCCGCAACGTGGCTCCCAGAATCTCCATGCGGACGAGCTTAGTTGGGCACGCCGGAGGACGAGATCGTTTCGGACGTCTCCTCCGGACGGCCGAATGACCCCGGGGGCGAGGAGGAAACACCGGGGCCCCCGGGTTTGGGTGCCCCGACCGCGGGGACGCGGAAAGCCCCCGTACGAGGCACGAGCGACATCGCCGGAGGCGAAACCGTGAGTCGACCCCGCATCGTGATCGTCGGTGCCGGCTTCGCCGGGTACCGAACCGCCCGCACGCTGGCGCGGTTGACCCGGCACAAGGCCGACATCACCCTTCTCAACCCGACCGACTACTTTCTGTATCTGCCCCTGCTGCCCCAGGTCGCCGCCGGGGTCCTGGAGCCACGCCGTGTGACCGTCTCGCTCCCCGGCACCCTGCCCGACGTACGCCTGGTGCTGGGCGAGGCCGACGGCATCGACCTCGACGCACGCACCGTGCACTACACGGATCCCGAGAGCGAGCCGGGCACGCTGACGTACGATCGTCTCGTGCTGGCCGTCGGCGGCGTGAACAAGCTGCTGCCCGTGCCCGGTGTCGCCGAGTACGCGCACGGCTTCCGCGGACTGCCCGAGGCGCTGTACCTCCGCGACCACGTGACCCGGCAGGTGGAGCTGGCCGCCGCGTCCGATGACCCGAAAACCCGTGCAGCGCGGTGCACGTTCGTGGTGGTCGGCGCCGGGTACACGGGGACCGAGGTCGCGGCCCAGGGACAGCTGTTCACCGACGCGCTGGTACGCAGGCAACCACTGCGGGAGGGCATGCGGCCGCGCTGGCTGCTGCTCGACGTCGCGCCGCGTGTCCTGCCCGAGCTGGACGAGCGGCTCTCCCGCGCCGCCGACCGCGTCCTGCGACGACGGGGCGTCGACGTGCGCACGGGGACCTCGGTCGAGGAGGCGACCCCGAGCGGCGTCCGCCTCAGCGACGGGGAGTTCGTCGACACGCGGACGCTGGCGTGGTGTGTCGGCGTACGGCCCGATCCGCTCGTGGAGGCGCTCGGGCAGCCACTGGAACGGGGGCGGCTGCTCGTCGACCCGTATCTCCAGGTGCCGGGCCGTCCCGAGGTGTTCGCGTGCGGCGACGCCGCGGCCGTACCGGATCTTGAGCGGCCGGGGCAGTACACGCCGATGACGGCGCAGCACGCCTGGCGGCACGGGAGGGTCGCGGGGCGCAATGTCGCCGCCTCGCTCGGCGTCGGGAGCCGACGTGCCTACCGCCATCGCGACCTGGGCTTCACCGTCGACCTCGGGGGCGCGCAGGCCGCCGCCAACCCCCTGGGCATCCCGCTGTCCGGCCCTCTCGCCGGGGCCGTCACCCGCGGCTACCACCTCGCCGCGATGCCCGGCAACCGCGTCCGCGTCGCGGCCGACTGGCTGCTGGACGCCGTACTGCCGCGCCAGGCCGTGCAGTTGGGCCTGGTCCGCTCGTGGTCCGTGCCGCTGGACACCGCCTCGCCGGAACTGGCACGGGTGGCCGGTTCCCCCGGCGACTTCGCGAACCGTCCGGAAGGAGAGTCATGAACACCACCGTGAACGCCATGGACACCCGTCAACTCAAAGAACTCGCACAGCAGTTGCGCGTCGACAGTGTGCGCGCTGCCGCCGCCGCCGGATCCGGGCACCCCACGTCCTCGATGTCGGCGGCCGACCTGATGGCGGTCCTGCTGGCCAAGCACCTGCGCTACGACTTCGAGCGCCCCCAGCATCACGGCAATGACCGTTTCATCCTCTCCAAGGGGCATGCCTCACCGCTCCTGTACGCCGCGTACAGGGCGGCCGGGGCCATCAGCGAGGCCGAACTGCTCACCTTCCGCAAGCTCGGCAGCCGCCTCGAAGGGCATCCGACACCCCGGCGGCTTCCGTGGGTCGAGACCGCCACCGGCTCGCTCGGCCAGGGGCTGCCCGTGGGGGTCGGCGTCGCACTGGCCGGTAAACGGCTCGACCACACCGGCTACCGGGTGTGGGTGCTGTGCGGCGACAGTGAGCTCGCCGAGGGATCCGTCTGGGAGGGCGCCGAGCACGCCGGATACGAGCACCTCGACAACCTCGTCGCGATCATCGACGTCAACCGGCTGGGCCAGCGCGGCCCGACCCGGCACGGTCACGACCTCGACGCGTACGCGCGCCGGTTCCAGGCCTTCGGCTGGCACACCGTGGAGATCGACGGACACGATGTCGACGCCATCGGCCGCGCGTACGCCGAGGCGGAGTCCACCGCGGGACAGCCGACCGTGATCATCGCCCGCACGCTCAAGGGCAAGGGCGTCGAGTCGGTCCAGGACCGCGAGGGCCTGCACGGCAAACCGCTGCCGGACGCCGAGGAGGCGATCGCCGAGCTCGGCGGAGTGCGCAACCTGCACGTGGAGGTCCAACAGCCTCCCCCGGCAAGGGTGTTGCACGCCGTACGCTCCGGCCATCTCGAACTGCCCCGCTACGACATCGGGGACAAGGCCGCCACCCGCGACGCCTACGGACAGGCGCTCGCCGCGCTCGGCACCGCCCGTGGTGACGTCGTCGCCCTGGACGGCGAGGTGGGCGACTCCACCCGCACCGAGCTCTTCGCCAAGGAGCACCCCGACCGCTTCTTCGAGTGCTACATCGCCGAGCAGCAACTCGTCGCGGCCGCCGTCGGCATGGCCGCGCGCGACTGGGTGCCGTACGCCACCACGTTCGCGGCGTTCCTCACCCGGGCCCACGACTTCATCCGGATGGCCGCGATCAGCGGCTCCGACATCAACCTCGTCGGCTCGCACGCGGGCGTCTCGATCGGCCAGGACGGCCCCTCGCAGATGGCCCTGGAGGATCTGGCGATGTTCCGGGCGCTGTACGGCACGACCGTGCTCTACCCGTGCGACGCCAACCAGACGGCCAAGCTCGTGGCCACGATGGCGGACTGCGAGGGCATCCGCTATCTGCGCACCTCACGCGGTGACACCCCGGTGATCTACAGCCCCACCGAGGAGTTCCCCGTCGGCGGCAGCAAGGTACTGCGCGCCAGTGACGAGGACCGGCTGACGCTCGTCGCCGCGGGCGTCACCCTCCACGAGGCGCTGGCCGCCGCCGAGTCGCTCGACCGCGAGGGCATCCAGGTCAGGGTCATCGACCTCTACTCGGTCAAGCCCGTCGACCGCCTCACCCTGCGCGAGGCCGCCGAACAGACCGGCTGCCTCGTCACCGTCGAGGACCACCGTGAGGAGGGCGGCATCGGCGACGCGATCCTCGACGCCTTCCTCGACGGCCGCCCGGTGCCGCGCCTGGTCCGCCTCGCCGTCCGTACCATGCCGGGTTCGGCGACCCCCGCCGAGCAACTGCATGCCGCGGGCATCGACGCGGAGTCGATCGCGGCGGCGGCGCGGCTGCTGGTGGAGACGGCAATCGTGCGCTGACGTGCGCTGAGCCGAGCCGTACCTGCTGAATTCTGAAACCCGAATCCTGAATCCGATGCCGGATTTGAATTCGACCGGAAAATTCGAATACGACCTAGGAATGTTCTGGAGATGTCTGCGGCCCGAGGCCTGAACAAGGCCTCGGGCCGATTCCGGAAACAGC
>NZ_JBHVST010000146.1:15198-19625 GCF_042885015.1 Streptomyces sp. NPDC058086
TTTAATCCCCCCTAAATTTTCAAATCCCCCTTTGTTCTTGGGGTTATTTGGGGCCGCCCGGCCCCCTCAACACGCCGCCGCCCCGATTCCGGAAACAGCTTTACGGGAATGGCTTCACCAGCGATACCAGCGGCCCCTGCTCCCCGAGGCGCTCGTTCCACGCATCAGGAATCCCAGCAGCCACAGGACAATGACCACCAGCGCCACCCACCAGAGCAGCTTGATCGCGAACCCGGCGCCGAAGAGAATCAGGGCCAGCAGTAGTACCAGCAGAATGGGAACCATAATGTGTACCTCCTGCTGTCCGTGTTTCCCGAAGCAGGCGAGTCACGCTTCCTTTCGGCAGAGAATTTCTCCGTGCAGGACGGAGAACCAGCCGTCCTCCTGCCGGGCCCACTCCCGCCACGCCTCCGAAACGGCCCGCAGTTGCGCGGTGGTCGCGTGTCCGCCCTCCGTGGCGCGCTCCGCGTACGCCGAGGCCTGCGTGCGATCGGCCCACAGCCCGCCCCACCACTCCCGCTCGTCCTCGGTGGCGAAGGTCCAGGTGTCCGACGTCGCCGTGATGTCCTTGATGCCGGCCGCCAGTGCCCACGACTTGAGACGGCGGCCGGCCGCCGGTTCGCCCCCGTTGGCTCGGGCCACGCGCAGGTACAGGTCCTGCCAGTCGGTCAGGCCCGGCCCCTCGGGATACCAGGCCATCGCCGAGTAGTCCGCGTCGCGGGCGGCGATGAAACCGCCCGGCTTGGTGACCCGGTACATCTCGCGCAGCGCCTGCACCGGGTCGCCCACGTGCTGGAGCACCTGATGGGCGTGGACCACGCAGAAGGTGTCGTCCGGGAAGTCCAGGGCGTGCACGTCCGCGACCCCGAACTCGACGTTGTCCAGACCGCGTTCGGCCGCCACGGCGCGGGCCTGGTCCAGGATTCCCGGGGCGTGGTCGACGGCGGTGACGTGGCCTTCGGGGACCAGTTCCGCCAGGTCTGCGGTGATGGTGCCCGGGCCGCAGCCGATGTCCAGGATCTGCATGTGGGGCTTCAGCGAGTCGAGCAGGTAGGCGGCCGAGTTGGCGGCCGTGCGCCAGGTGTGCGAACGCAGCACGGACTCGTGGTGGCCGTGTGTGTAGACAGCGGTCTCCTGCGACTTCGACATGACCGTTTCCCCTTCGCGTCGTCTCGTCGGTTGCGCATCACCGTACGCCTGCATGTCGCATGTTGAGACCCCAGTCTTGACATGTGGACGCTGTCATGATCGGTGGCGGGCGAGGAGACCGCGTACGGCGTACGCGGCCGCCGTGCCCAGCGCCGCGCCCGCGAGGACGTCGCTCGGGAAGTGGGCGCCGGTGTAGACGCGGGACAGGGCCACGGCGGTGGCGAGCGGTACCACCGCGGTGCCCCAGCCGTGCGACTCCAGTGCCACGCCCGTGGCGAAGGCGGCGGCCGACGCGGAGTGGCCCGAGGGGAACGACGTGGTGATCGGCTGCCGCTTGAGCCGGCGGGTCAGGGGGACCGGGGCGAGGGGTGGGCGGGGGCGGCGCACCGAGCGCTTGCCCACGGTGTTGATCGTGGCGGAGGCGAGGGTGAGGGAGGCGAGGCCGGTTGCGGCGGCTCGGCGGGCGTGGGGGGTGCGGGTCGCTGTGAGTGCCGCCGCGGTGGCGAACCACAGCAGGCCGTGGTTCGCGCTGCGGCTCAGTTTGGGCAGGAAGGGGTCGCAGCCCGGCCAGTGGCGGGATGCGATGGCTTCGAAGAGGCGGGAGTCTGCTGCGAGGAAGTGGTTTCGGAGGGTGCGGTGGTTCGGGGGGCGGGTGGTGAGGTCGATGTCCGGGGTGACGGTCATGAGCTCCCCGTACCCGCCGAACCCCCGTTTCCTCGCCCCCGCCGCCCCTGCCCTCCCCCAAGCTCTCGGCTTCGCCCGAGCAGGGGGACCCCCATCATCCTCGACCCCGGGGCTCCGCCCCCAGACCCCCGGGTGGCCTTGATGTCCGCGGGTGGGTGGGGGCTGGTCGCGCAGTTCCCCGCGCCCCTAAGAGCCCCTGGCGGGGTCGAAGGGGCGGAGCCCCCGGGGGATGGGACGGGTAGGGGCGGCGGGGGCGAGGAGGGGCGGGGGGATATGCGTTTGCTCCGTGGGCCGGGGGGCCGGAGAATGCCTGCCCATGGGACATCTCGAAGCCGCGCATCTTGAGTACTACCTTCCCGACGGGAGGGCGCTGCTCGGCGATGTGTCGTTTCGGGTGGGGGAAGGGACCGTCGTCGCGCTGGTGGGCCCCAACGGAGCGGGCAAGACCACGCTGCTGCGGCTGATCTCGGGGGAGCTGAAGCCGCACGGGGGCACCGTCACCGTGACCGGCGGTCTTGGTGTGATGCGGCAGTTCGTGGGGTCCGTGAGAGACGACACGACCGTGCGCGACCTGCTCGTCTCCGTGGCGGCACCCCGCATACAGCAGGCTGCCAAGGCCGTCGACGCGGCCGAGCACGCGATGATGACCGTGGACGACGAGGCCGCCCAGCTCCGCTACGCGCAGGCACTCTCCGACTGGGCCGAGGTACGCGGGTACGAGTCCGAGACGCTCTGGGACATGTGCACGACGGCCGCGCTCGGCGTCCCGTACGAGAAGGCGCAGTGGCGCCAGGTGCGCACCCTCTCCGGAGGAGAGCAGAAGCGGCTGGTGCTGGAGGCCCTGCTGCGCGGCACCGACGAGGTACTGCTCCTCGACGAGCCCGACAACTACCTCGACGTACCGGGTAAGCGCTGGCTGGAGGAGAAGCTCAAGGAGACCCGCAAGACCGTTCTCTTCGTCTCCCACGACCGGGAGCTGCTGTCCCGCGCCGCCGAGAAGATCGTCAGCGTCGAGCCCAGCCCCACCGGCGCCGACGCATGGGTGCACGGCGGCGGCTTCGCGACGTACCACGAGGCGCGACAGGAGCGGTTCGCCCGCTTCGAGGAGCTGCGCAGGCGCTGGGACGAGAAGCACGCCCAGCTGAAGAAGCTCGTGCTGAATCTGCGGCAGGCGGCCTCCATCAGTCATGAGTTGGCGTCCCGGTACGCGGCGGCGCAGACCCGGCTGCGGAAGTTCGAGGAGGCCGGCCCGCCGCCGGAGCCGCCGCGCGAGCAGGACATCAAGATGCGTCTGCACGGCGGGCGCACCGGCGTACGGGCCATCACCTGCAAGGGACTTGAGCTCACCGGGCTGATGAACCCGTTCGACCTGGAGGTCTTCTACGGCGAGCGGGTCGCCGTGCTCGGCTCCAACGGCTCCGGCAAGTCGCACTTCCTGCGCCTGCTCGCCGGCGACACCGTCGCGCACACGGGCGAGTGGAGGCTCGGCGCGCGCGTCGTGCCCGGACACTTCGCCCAGACGCACGCCCACCCGGAGCTCCAGGGCCGCACCCTTCTCGACATCCTGTGGAGCGAGCACTCCCAGGACCGGGGCGCCGCCATGTCCCGACTGCGCCGCTATGAGCTGACCGCCCAGGCCGAGCAGCGCTTCGAGAAGCTCTCCGGCGGCCAGCAGGCACGCTTCCAGATCCTGTTGCTGGAGCTGGAGGGCTCCACGGCCCTGCTGCTGGACGAGCCCACCGACAACCTCGACCTGGAGTCGGCCGAGGCACTTCAGGAGGGCCTGGAGGCGTACGAGGGGACGGTGCTCGCGGTCACCCACGACCGCTGGTTCGCACGCTCCTTCGACCGCTATCTGGTCTTCGGCTCGGACGGCAGGATCCGGGAGACGGCGGAGCCGGTGTGGGACGAGCGGCGCGTCGAGCGGGCTCGGTAGGACTCCGGCCAGCCAGGACTCGGGCCCGCCAGGACTCGGTCCCGGCCCGGTCGTCCAGTGCTTCCCGGAGGACCGGGGGCCCGGAAGTTCGTAGAGTGGGGGGAGGACGGCTAGATCCACGGCTCCCTCCCGGACGCCGCTCGGGCGCCGCGCACGGCAGCGCCTGCCCGGCGGCTGCCCGGACCGCGCCGCAGGACACGACGAGCGGGGTACCACCATGACCGGAGTCGACCCGGACCGGCTGGACGACCAGCAGCTGATGAAAGAGCTGGAGACGATCCACCGCACCCGCCACGACACACTGCTGCACGGTTCGAACGAAGCCCTGCGGACCCACAACTTGCGCATGGCGCAGCTGGAGGGCGAGTACCTGCGCCGCCATCCGCGCCGTCCCGTCGCCGCGGGCCGTACGCGCGACGGAGCCCGGGAGCGGGGCCTCGCGGCGGAGTGCTGAACGAGCGGCGGAGTGCTGCACGACGGGGCGTGCCGAACTCGCCCGGCCCGCACACCCGTTGCGGACCGCCCCCCGCCCCCGGTCCCCGCTGTCGCCGGTGAACCGAGGCGCGCCGGGGTGAACCGAGGTGCGCCGGATGGTGTCGCATCCCGCTAGGCCCTGTCGTCAAATTCACGAACGGCCACGGGGAGGAAGACTGGGTTT
>NZ_JBHVST010000147.1:0-19273 GCF_042885015.1 Streptomyces sp. NPDC058086
CTCACCCGCACCCTCCGCCGAGGGCTTGCCCACATCCAGCGTCACCCCGAGCTCATCAACGGCTGCCTCACCGAAACCGGACTGACCCTCACCCCCGATCCCCCGAAGCCAATCCGAAAAGGTCAGTAGCAGGAGGAAGCCGCGCGCCCTACCGCTGACGGTCACAGGCGCCGAGTCCGACTGGCAGACGAAATCGAACACGTGATTGAATTTGGCCATGCGACGGATTCCCGACGACCTCGCCCAGGCCCTTGAGGCGTGGCACACCACCTACCGTCAGCTCGCCGAACAGCCACGGACGCCCCTGAGGCGCAGGCTCATCCAGCTGTCGATCACGGTGATGTCTCATCCGCACTGGCAGGACGGCAAGCGGAATGCGGCCTGGTCGGCCTTGCATGCCAACGGGCAGAGAGGAAGAAGCTCACGATGAGCGGTCTCGCCCCGTACGGGGTTGGTGCGCGCCATGCCCCTGCTGCCGCCTGACCCGCCCCGCCTGCGAGCGATCCTGGCCCACCTCGACCGAGAGATCGCGGACAACGAGACGATCACCGTCTACCTACGGCTGCAGCGGGATGCAGTGCAGGATGCCCTCGTTCTCGCTGAACATCAGCCGCCGCGGCGACCGCAGCGCCAGCCGAAGGGGGCTGGCTCCCTGCCCAACTTCACGCCCCCGTCGCCGAAGTCGGGCTACGTCGTCCAGCAGAAGCGCACACCGACCGGGCCCGAGCCCGCCCTGATCCACATGGCCGACTGCACCATGATCGAGGGCACCTCTCATCCGATCCGGGCCGATGAAGCACGTGCCGCACTCGCAGACCCGAACATCACGGCATGCCAGTTCTGCCGACCGGATACCGAGCTGGGCATCGACCTTGCGTGACCAAGCCAGTCGCGCCTGGCCTGCTTGTACGTAACACCGGACGTACATTCGGGCACATGGACGAGATGCCACAGCGCATCGCCCCGGAGACAGACCGGGCAGCCTCCGCGATCCTGCTGGGGTGCGCCCCTGCAACTAGGCCGTGTTGCGAAAGCGCTGGCCAGGGCGACTCGTTGTGGGCCGTGGCCAGCACCGTCACTTCCTCCTGCCCCGCTACTTGATCATGCGGAAGTTGGGGTGATCCAGCCATGCGGCCAGGAACTCAAGGTCGCCGACGTGGCTATACCCGCAGCCTCCGCCGTGCGCGGCGTACGGCATCTCCCAGACACGGCCCGGGAGCGATGACGCCAGCGCCCGGGCTTCGGCGAGGAGATTTTCCTCCTCCCCACGGGAGGTGCCGTGGACGCAGAAGCGGTAACCGAGCAGTCCACCGAGGTCGATCAGTGCGGCGAAGCGTTCGGCGAGGAACTGGGCAAGATGCCCGAGGAGGAGGTGGTTTTCCTGCCCCGAGGAGTAAGCGAGCAGGGCCAACTCGGCTGCGGGCGGACGGTCGAGCCCGGGGAAACCCAGCTCCTGGTAGTCCTCCAGGGACTCCGGTCCGAGATGGAATGAGCCGGGTGAGGTCTGTTGGAGACCATGGAGGCCAATTGCCGATGGCTGGCGGACGGAGAACTCAAGCGAGTCGTCGTTCTCGATCCGCACTTCGCAGAAGCTCTCCAGCCACGGGGCGGCGTCGAGTGCACTTCGTCTTCCTGGCAGCCAAAGCCCTGCCGCAGGTCCGCCCATCACATCCTCCTGAATCGGTCGTGGCGCTCAGCGTGGCGCCGGGAAGGCGCAAAGCACCAATGGTTTCCTTCGGGCGGATGTTGCGGCTGTTGGCTCGCAAGTCACAGCCACTCGTTGATGGCCGCAACCAGAACGGTCGCTGCGTAGCGGACAGCGAGCTTGTCATACCGCGTGGCCACCGCCCGGTGACGCTTGAGGCGATTGATCCCGCACTCCACCGCGTGGCGCTCCCTGTAATCCACCTTGTCGAACTTCGGTGGGCGGCCGCCGCGGGAACCGCGTTTCTTGCGGTTGCGGATCTGGTCGGCTTTCTCCGGGATGGTGCAGCGGATACCGCGTCGGCGCAGGTAGGCGCGGTTGGCATGAGAGCTGTAGGCCTAATAGGCACGTGGGTTGGCCGTTGGTCAGTCCAGGCGGGGGTCGGGCGGGACATCTGTGCTGTAAGCAGCACTGTGAGTGGACGTTAAGTCCGTTTCTGGTAGCGGCCTCGTCCTGGTTGGGTGAGGAAGCCTTGGCGGGTGAGGCGTCCGAGGCGGCTGCGGGTGATGTTGACGGTTGCCTCGTCGGTGGCCGGCCCGGCTTCTTGCCCAGCGGCAGCAACGGCTCAAGCCGGGCCCACTGACCGTTCGTTAGATCTCCTGCCCCACGGCGCTTGATCATCCACGACCTTGATTCACTTTCGCAACACGGCCTAGTGCTGCTCCAACCGCCAGGGCTTCCAGGCCTGTTGCCCCACACTTTGCCGCACTGGCCGTACGCCACTGCGATGGACCAGGCGCTGGTGGACCGCGCCGTCCCGCCGGGCATCGCCCGCCTCAACCTGCGTGCCCGCCCGGACGAGCGGATGCGCATCCGGCTGCGGTGGGATGTGAGCCGCTGCGTAGGCCCGGGCGGGATCCGCCTGCTCTGGGGCGAGGAGACGGGCTGGGCGTACGCCTATGTCGGCCCGGGATACTTGATGCCCCGCGGGCCGGTCACCTCACTCCGGCGCGCCTACGCGACACCGGAGTCGGTCGTCGCCGCGGCCGACTCCCTCGTTGCGGCCAGGGTGCAGGACTCGGCCGCGGGCCAGGCCCTCATCGAGAAGGTCGCGGCCGAGCATTCCACCGTCCGTAAGACCTGGGTCGACGGCGGCTACCGCCAGCACCTCGTCGAGCGCGCCGCCGCTCTCGGCATCGACATGCACATCGTCCGCCGCGACCCCACAACCAGGGGATTCGCCGTCCCGCCCCGCCGCCGGACCGTCGAGAGAATTCTCGGCTGATCAGCCTCATGGCCCGCAGACTTGCTGCCGAATCCCCTCCGGCTTGGCGTGGTGCATGAAACGGCTCAAAACCGGCAATACCGGATGAAACGCCCTCTGGAGCCGTTGCCCATGTCACGCGGTTCCGCCCACCGTGGTGGTCACTCGGCGTTCATGATCCACTCGCCGAGTTCTTGGGTGTCATTCGGTCTTGCCGGTGTACTTGAAGGCGTTGAGTGCGCTGTGCTTTGGCGTGATCGGCCGGTCCGGATACGAGGGGGATGCCGCAGACCGGCAGCTGGCTGAGTATCCCTCGATGTGACATCGGCTGAGTCCCGTCTCTGGGGCTGTTTCTCATTGCCACGGGGGCGTGGGTGTGCCGTCTGGGTCCAGTCCGTGCGGCCATCGCTTGTTGAACGAAAAGGATCCGTCCGGGCTTCTGCGCAAGGTGAGCAGGAGGGCCGCAGATATGGACTGGCCGACGTTGGCGACCTGCCGAAGGAGATCTTCGACGCTTTCCGGTTCTCCGGCCTGTTCCCGCATGGCAGCCAGGAGGAGTAGGGCGGAGGTGTTGCCGGTGTCGGCAACCTCCCGGGCTAGTGCTTCGGCGCTTTCCCGGTCTCCGGCGCGTTCACGCAGAAGGGCCAGGTCGACGAGGGTGTGGGTGCGGCCGTTGTCGGCGGCGTGCCGCAAGAGGGCCTCGGCATCGTCCAGTTCTCCGGCCTGTTCCCGCATGGCGGCCAGGCGGACCAGGGCTATGGGCTCGCCAAGGCTGGCAACCTCCCGGGCTAGTGCTTCGGCGCTTTCCCGGTCTCCGGCGCGTTCACGCAGAAGGGCCAGGTCCACTAGGGCGAGGGTGTTGCCGGTCTCGGTGGCCTGCCGGGCTAGTGCTTCGGCGCTTTCCCGGTCTCCGGCGCGTTCACGCAGAAGGGCCAGGTGCACCAGCGCGCGGGGGGTGCCGGTGTCGATGGCCTGCCGGAGGGAGGCTTCGGCGCCCTCCAAGTCTCCTGCCCTTTCCTGCATGGCAGCCAGGAGGAGCAGGGCTTCTGTGCTGTCGGCGTCGATGGCGTGCCGCAGGAGGGCTTCGGCATCGTCCAGGTCTCCGGCCTCTCGCCGTATCACAGCCAGGCGGACCAGGGCCTCGGTGTCATTGAGACCAGCCGCCTCCCAGGCCAGGGCCTCAGCGCTTTCCCGGTCTCCGGCGCGTTCGCGTATTACGGCCAGGCGGACCAGGGCCTCGGTGTCGCCGGATTCGGCGGCGTGCCGGGCCAGCACTTCGGCGCCCTCCTGGTCCCCGGCCCCCTCACGCCTCATGGCCAGGTTGTCCAGGGGAGCGGTGCTGCCAATGGTGGCGAGTTTCCATAGGAGATCCTCGGCCCCTCTCCGGTCCCCTGCTTCTTCCCGCATCACGGCCAGGCGGATCAGAGGCCCGGTGTTGTGGGCCTCGGCGGCTTGCTCAGCCAGGGCTTCGGCCCGCTCCCGTTCTCCTGCCTCTTCCCGCAGTTCGGCCAGGTTGGACAAGACACTGTTGTCGCCTGCGTCGGCGGCCTCCCGGTAGAGGGCCTCGGCCCCCTTCCGGTCCCCGGCCTTTGCTCGCTTGTCAGCCAAGCGGCGTAAGGCGGCGGGGTCGCCGGCCTTGGCGACCTTGCGGGCGAGTGCCTCAGCGCTTTCCCGGTCCCCGGCCTCCTCCCGGGCCACGGCCAGGTCAGCCAGGGCCTCGGTGTCGCCAGCTTCGGCAGCGCGTTGCCAGAGGTGGTGGGCCCACTGAAGGCGATGCCGGCTCCCGGCAGCCCTGGCGAGGACCTTCAGGTCACCGGGGCGGGTGAGGTGACTGTGGGCGGCGTGCCAGAAGGAGGCTGGCGGGCAGAGGCGTTGGCGAGCGATTCGACCGTGCTGCTCGAGGTAGTCAGCGAGCCGGAATACTGTTCCGGTTGGCGGCACGGGGGCCGGGCTGAGGGGCGCCAGGGCGCCTGGCGGCCGATGCTCGGGACGGGGAGTGGTACGGCGCAAAGGAGCCTGCTTGCCGTGGACGAGGTGGGCGAGTTCGGCGAAGGAGGCCTCGGCCCAGTCGTCGGCAAGCTCGTCGTAGTCCGTGTCACTGAGGTAGTCGGTGGCGGCGTCGATAAGGAAAGCCTGTGGCAGATGGAGGCCAACACCGAGCCGGCGCGCGTCCATCGCCGCTTCCAGCATTGCCTTGGCGCCCGGACTCCCATGCTCGAAGCGTTCCAGTAGCTGGGGGACACCAGCCAGGTCCTGAGCGACCTGCCCGCTGGGACGGGCGCGGGCCAGCGCGCCCGCAAGAAGCCGGTCACCGGCCTTGGCGAGGGCAGCGGCAGCGGTCAGGGCCGAGGCATCGAAGGTGTCGGGGACGGCCAGGGTGCGGCCAGCGACCAGTTCCCGTACTCGGCTGTGAGAGTCCTGCCCACCTGGCGAGGGCGGCGCGGCGTACCGACGGGCGTATTCGGGCCACAAGGTGCCCAGCACCAGTACAGGTGCGCGCTCGGGCTGGATGAGCAGTGCGTGCACGGCGGCCGCGATTCGCTCACCCGCTACGGGGTCCCCAAGGTAGTGCTGGGCCTCGTTCAGCCACACCACTGTTCGCGGCCGGACCCGTTCCAGGTCTTCCAGGGCGGCCTCAGCACGCGTCGGGTCGAAGGGGTGCCACAGACGCCACCCGTTCTCGGCGAGCGGCTGGACGGCCTCCCAGCACGCCCTCGTCTTCCCGGTCGACGAGGTGCCGACCAGGATCACCATTCGACTCCACCCTTCCCCGGCATCCCGCACTGCTTCCGCCAATGCCCGATCATGTACCCGCCGTACGTAGCCAGGGAGCGGTCGCTGCTTCGGCGAGCCGCCGCTGTACATGCCCGGGGCGGAGCCGGCGGGGTGGACTTCCAGAGCGTATGGATCCCAATCGGAGATCGGCCTGCCCGGGCCCGGTCCAGCACCTCTCGGTGCACCCGACGCCGTATCCGCCGCGGTCCGGCGCAGCTCCAGCAACTCCTCGGCCGACAGCCTCAGCGGGCGGGCCAGCGCTGCCACCGTCTCAGCCGACGGCACAGGCCCCCCATCCTGGAAAGCCTGCTGCACGGTCGTACGCCCCAGCCCCGTCGCACCTGCGAGATCGGTCTTCTTCAGCCGCGAGCGGGCCAGCCCCGCATTGAGCTTCCGGTGCAGCTCGGTGAGTGCCGGATTGTCTTCGACGTGCTCACCATTCATCTGCCCGCCCCCGCCTGCTCCGTGTTTGCCGATGTTCATCTTCCTCCCGGCGAGCTCTGGCGAACAAGATCTGAACGACCGTCAGGCATGTCAACACCGATTGCGTAAAAGGAGCTCGACGTGCCTGTCCTCGCAATTGCACTACTCACCAGCGTCCTTGTCGTGGTGATCGCGCTGCTGATCGCGGCTGCAGCGGCCAAGCTCGCCCGCCTGGACGGGGCCAGCTACCCCACCGCGCTCCGGCAGGCCTCCGCAGCATTCGCCGTTGTACTGACGCTCGCAGCCACCGTGACCGCCGCGATTGCTGCACTGTGCTCGTGAAGCGGCTCGTCCGGGACGGACCGCGAGTTCGGGCAGCGCGGTGGCCGAGGCGAGTACAGCATGGGGGAGACGTACAGGCCCTTCTTTCGAAGATCACGAACGGGCGCGTGGTCTTCGTACTGGCTGCCGCCGGGAGCCGCTGGAAGCACCACTTCCGGCTCACTCACCTGGGTGGCAAGTCGCACTACGAGAGACCAGCCCGCTGCCTGAACGTATCGACCCCGACTATTACTTCCTCATGGGCGGGCATCTTCGACGCTCTAACTAGCCGCTGGGAGAACGCTCCGTGGGCGGGCGGTGCCCGCGGCCGCCCGGCGCTGCTGTCGAGCCATACCAACTGGGCGATGGCCGGGTCCAGCAGCGCGTCGGCGACGGCCACCACCTCGGGGAAGACGACCGCGTCCCGCCCCACGATCCGCCGCCGTTCCAGATTGTCTCCAGCGCCCAGTTGAGGGCCTGCTCTGACCATCGGGCCACGACGGCGTGCGTCAGAGCGAACACCCGCTCCGGCCCGGCCTCGGCCCGCACCTGTGATGGGAGGTGGGCGGCAGTGGGTGGGCGTCAGCAGGGTCGGGGGTGGATGTCCTGGCCGACGCCCGAGTCGGCGTAGCACTCCCGCATGTACTGACCCGTGTCCGCCTGGCCGTACCTGCTCGGATGCGGCAGTTCTCTACCGCGCATTCGTGTCCCCTGTCTCTATGCGGTCACCAGATCACCGGTACCAGTACTTCACCCCACGATGGTGCGAGCACGTCCCCCGGAAAGACCTTGCGTACGAGTAGCTGCTGTCCTTGCACTTCGCCGTTGCACCGTGCGGGTGCGAACTGTTCGCCCGGCACGAGCCCGTCGTATGGTGCGCGCACGAGGCCGCCGCCGCCGGCGTAGCCGTAACGACGGGCGCCAGCAGCGCCCCGGCGACAGCAACCGCCGCCAGCCCTGCCCTGAGTTTGGTGAGCACGGTGTCCCCTCCCGTTTGGTGAGCGTTGATCGTTTCAGGTGTGTGTGTCGGCCGGGCCGTGGCAGGGGCGGCGTCACACGAAGAGGGGAAAGGAACCCGTCCCAGCAGGGTTTGCGGGGTGCGTGCGGTAAGCGGCGCGAATCGCCCGTTGGGCATGGGCAGCAAACGGCCCGCCGTCCCGTACCCCGGGAACAGCGGGCCGCGCGCCCCCGAGGGCGCCTCACACGAACCGGCGCGTCCTGGGATCAACCTTCCCGAGCGTGCACGCCCACACCATCATGTCGACCATCCCGAAGGTCAACCGCAGGGACAGCCGAATCAACGAGATCGCAAGCCCCACCACGACTACCGCCCGGCCTTCCAGTCCATGTCCAAGATGGCCGCATGCACTGCTGCCACGATCATCGTGAGCGCGAGTACGCCGCCCACCCAGTTCTTCGGGTTCCCGACCAGCGATCCCAGGAACGCCGAACCGTAGGTGATCACCGCGTAGGCGGCAGGTACCAGCATGCTGATCACGCGTTTCTTCGCCGCGATGAAGAACAACGGCGGCGCCAACAGTCCAGCTGACGCCACAACGACCACGACCCAGATCACCTTGTGCACTGTGGTCGCGTACATGCGGGCGCGGATCGGCACATTCACGTATGGATTACTCATAGCCCCCCTGCCTCAAACGGAGCACAAGTGTGGCCCGCAGCAACCTGTGACGTAAGGGTTTCATAAGGATTGACGAGCCGACAGGCGAAGCGGGACAGAAGCCCCTCTTTCCATTGGTCGGCTGGAACCTCCCGTTGCACCGATCCTGCCGCCAACGGGTGCGGGACTCCCACGCAACTCGGCCTGCGTCCATCCACGGGCCAACAGCTTTGGCCTGCCGGGGGCGTTGTCAGAGCTGCTCCCCCTCGAACGCATCGAGCCGGGCCCGGCAGGCGGCGACGACCAGCCCCAGGCCGTAGCCGACCGGACAGGCAGGCGGACCCTAGGGGTTCCAGAACGCCGGCAGCGCGTGTGTCGTCCCACGGCGGCCAGCCCGGCGAATCTCTTGCCGCCACAACCCTGGGCGCTGCGCCATACGGGCGGCGTGTCGGTATCCGGCTGCCCCTTCGGGGTAGGGCTGGCGGGTGTCCGGGCGCGTCATCCTCGCCACCGGTCACGACCGCGACGATCAGGAGTGAGCATGCCCGCTGCCCCCGCTTCCGGGTCATCCGGCGGTGACCGGCACCCTCGGTTGCGAGAGCGGTGGCGGCGGGTGCTGGACGAACACACCACCCCCGCCCAGCGTCCGCTCCTGGCCGCCTGGCTTGCCTTCGGTTGCACCTTCGGCACGGCACGGTTGATCACCCATGGCATCCGAGGCGGCTGGCTCCCCTGGGGCAACGTGTCCGCCGGCAGCACACACTTGCATCATTACAACTTCGGTATCGCCACACTCGCGGGCGTCGGGCTGGTCGCGGTACGCGGTGACCAGGCATATGTCGGTCATCCCGGAATCGGCGCTCTGTACGGCACGGGATCGGCGCTGATCGCCGACGAGTTCGCCCTTTTGCTGGACCTGAAGGACGTCTACTGGGCCAAACAGGGACGCATCAGTGTGGACGTGTCCCTGGGAATCCTCAGTGCGCTGGGGCTCTATCTGACCGCAGTGCCGTTCTGGCATGAGATCACCAAGGTCTCACGCGACCACGTCCGCGAACGTCTCGCGGCCTGACCGTTCCGGGCCGGCTGTCACGGGAACGCGATGCTCGGGCTGGTGTGGTGATCTTGCATCGGACCGGCTGATCGCCTCACCGGCGCATGAAGTGTGCCCGGTTTTGCGGGACCGTCCACCGGTGGTCAACACCGGCGGGCGGTACGGCGGTGCCTGAGGTGTGCGGCGAGCGCACGGTGCGGGGGCCAGTGGAGTTGGCCGGGAATCCGTTCAGCACGCGGAGGCCGGGGTGAAGGGAGCGACCACGATGGTGCCTTGTTGTTCATCCGGCCGGTCGGCGGGTTGGATGAGTTCTGATCAAGTAGATGACGCTGGTCCGCGGACTTGAGCAGGATGGCGTACATGACGACATTCATCGACCGGGCGCGGGAAGACATAGCGTCTCAATAGCGGAGATTCGCGATTGGGCGCGCGTCTGGGATACCTATGACCCGGCAGTCCACGGGGCGCGAGAAATGCCCAGCTTCTACCCTGCAGCCCGGCACGAGAACTGGTGGGGCAGCACCCTGTCGCTTGAGCAACTTCTAGACCTGGCGCAGGGCGATGGCATCCCTGTTGCCTGGGTTCCCAGCGCTGACATCCTCCGCCGACTCGCAGCCGCCGACCCTGGCCACGACGACAAACTCGCCGTCCTCGTTGCGGCTGAGGATGAGATCCGCTCACTGTGCCGTGCCCGCCTGGACGAATGCGACGACCTCTGGCTCACCGCCGAGGTCGAGGCCGGCCGTAAGGCGGTGGCAGCGTGGGCTGACGGTCATCGTGAGGCTGCGGCGACCCTGGCCATAGCTGCACTCGAACAGATTCTGTACACCCTGACCGAAACCAAGGACCGCACGAACGCCGCCCTCGGCAAGATCGGCAAGGAGAAGCCGAACAGCTATCTGCCAACCCGGCAGTACGTCTTCGCCCCCTTGGCCACGCTCTATGCGCAGTACCGCCCGGAACGAAACGACCCGCTGCCCGACAACCTCTCGCGCCACGCTGTCCTGCATCACCTGCCCCTCGATCACCTAAGCCCTGGTCACTGCATCGTCGCCGTGATGCTGCTCATTTCAGTACTGCGTCAGTCCCAGGAGCGGGCCGAGGACATCCGACACGAACTGATGGTGAACGCTGCGGACTGAGCGCAGCGGGCGCTGATGCTTGCTCTCGCACTGCCCGGCGCGCAATGACAACAGTTCAAACCGCGGCCCATGCCAGTCCGAGGCCAGCGAGCTGTTGGCGCTTGTCGGCGGTCAACTTCCCACGTCTGCTCTTGGTGTTGGAGAGAAACACGCCGAGCCGGACCTGGGTCCCGTCGTCGAGCCGTTCGACGTGGTTCCTGGGGACGGTCACAGAGCGCTCGCGGGTCTTGTACTGGGCGAGGGCTGCCACACCTCGTTCGAAGGCGCTCAGGGGCGTCGTGGAGGGCTTCGCGGGCGCTTCGGGTTCCGGGGCCGGCGGTGTGATGCCGAGTTGTTCGAGGCGTTCGCGTTGCCTGTCCGTCAGGGCGTGCCAGACCGCCGGGGTGCGCTGCTTGGCCAGCCATTTTCCGATGTCCATGCCGTGGATGGTGACGCCGGGCAGGACCTCCACCGGGCCTTCCTCATCGCGCACGAGTTCGCGTAGTGCGGCGTAGTGGCGTTGCCAGTCGGCCGGCCACGCCGGGTTCCAGTCCGCGTCGACCTCGCGCAGCGCCGTCTCCCACTCCGGGTGTTCGGCGAGGGCACCAGGTTGGCGGAGGTTGGACAGCCACTGCCCGATCGGCCGGTCCAGCATCGTCGCGGACCGGGGCGCGCACAGTGTCCAGTGCTGGTCGTAGTACGCGCGGGCGGCTTCCAGATTCTCCTGGAACCGCTCATCGGTCAGCGACCAGACCATGCCCAACTGCTCGAGTCGCCTCGCGCGCTGGCCGGTCATCTGTCCGGCTCCGTAGGCTCGTCGTTGTTCTGTCCGAGTGGGTACGCGCCCTCCTTGTGTCCATACGAAACTCGGGCGTGAAGCTCACGCTCGGTGAACTTCGTGAGCGATGTCCAGCCGCGGGCCCAGTCTTGCTTCTCGGTGTCGATCACGTTGAAGGACACCCAGTCCGCGACCATCACCGGGTCTCTGGGAGCGGCAAAACGGAGCAGCAGGCGGCTTTCTTCCTCTCCTTCATCGGGCGCCGCGCCAATGCTCACGGACGGCTGCGCGACGTCCTTCTGAGGCTCCTGCGGGATCGCGAGCAGTTCGACGGCCTCTTCATCGTGAGCTCGCAATCCCTCAAGAACTTTCACCAGGGGCCGGTACGACCCGGAGGTGAACATGTCTTCCGGCTGCTCTCCGGGCCGGAGGAATACGGGAACGATCAGGGAGGCGAGTTTCCCTTGTCCTGGTTTTTGACTGATGGTCTGCACGTGACTGTCAGAAGCTGTTGTCTTTTCGATCTTGAGCGGTGGCGGTCGAACGCGGATTCCCGGTCGGGTGATCCTGTCGTGGCCAGAGCATGAAGACGGGGCCTCCTGAACAGCTCGTGGGTGTCGAATCCATAGAGCAACAGGAGGCCCCTGTGCTGCAGTCTTCCGTGTCGATGGCCGGGTGGTCCAACTCGGCCGCTCCAACGTGTGATTGTCTCGCGCACGTGTACGGCAACGCGGCTGACCGGCCCGAACGGCAGCGCCGGTACCCGACGGACATGACGGATGCGGAGTGGGCCGAGGTCCGGCCGCTGCTGCCGGTGCCGGGCTGGATGCGCGGGCGGGGCGGCCGGCCAGAGGGATACTGCCACCGCGCGCTGCTGGACGCGATCCGGTACCTCGTGGACAACGGCGTCAAGTGGCGGGCGATGCCGGCCGACTTCCCGCCGTGGGACCGGACGTATGCGTTTTTCCGCCGCTGGCGCGACCACGCCCTGGTCAGAGAGTTCCATGACCGGCTGCGCGCCCGGGTCCGCGAGCGGCTGGGCCGGGACGCGCAGCCGACGGCCGGCGTGATCGACTCGCAGTCCGTCAAGGCTGACGCCGTCGTCGGATCGGACAGCCGTGGCTTCGACGGCGGCAAACAGATCAATGGACGCAAGCGGCACGTCGTGGTCGACACTCTCGGCCTGCTGCTGGGCGTGATGGTCACGAGCGCGAATGTCGGCGACCGAGCCGCCGCCCAGGTCCTGCTGCGCCAAGTCGCCGACGTCCACCACCTGCTGGCCCTCGTCTGGGCCGACGGCGGCTACACCGGCAGCCTCGTCGAGCACTGTCTGGCCACGTTCGTCCTGGTCCTGGCGATCGTCAAACGCAGCGACGACATGCGTGGCTTCGTGGTGCTGCCCAAGCGGTGGATCGTCGAGCGTCTCTTCGCCCACCTCATGCGCACCCGCCGCCTGGCCCGCGACTTCGAACGCCGCACCGCCAGCGCCGAGGCGATGATCTACTGGTCGATGACCCTGCTCATGACCCGCCGCCTGGCTCGCTCACGCCGCGGGCGGGCGTGAACCGGCCCGGCGCCGGCTCGGCCAGCCAGCCGCGCGCGACCAGGCGTTTCGCCTTCGACCTCAGCGCCTCCGCCCGCGCCGGAACCACGTCCATGCCGAACGAAGCGGCCATCTCCTGGCAGGTCATCGGCCCCTGCCCGAGCCGGGCCCGGTCCGCGAGCGCGGTGAGGATGCGCTGGTAGTCCACCGACAACGCCGACCACGCAAGCCCGTCACGCCACACCGGCACCTGCGATTTCGTCTTCGCCGCTTCCGGCGTTGGCGATGCCTCCCCGGCCTGCCCGTGGGCGGCCGGTGCTGTCCGGTCGGCCTGGTCGTGGCCATGCCCGGCCTCATCCGCCGGGGCAAGCACCTCGCCCACCCGTGAGCGAGCGATGGCCCATTCCTTCCAGTCCTGCTCGGCCACGGCCAGTTCAGCCTGGACGCGGTCGGCTTCCTCCCGCAGCTCGTCCACGCGACGGCGAGCGACGAGCTCGCGCTGTTCCAGCAGCCCCACGACCGACGGCATCCATGACCTCCACAGCAGCGGCGACACAACAGACCACCACTCCCACAGGATCACCGACCCTACGCCCGACCAGCGGAAACGTTCTCCTCAAGCCCGGAAAGACAACAGCTTCTCAGGTCTGCAGGCTCCGAGGCCCCGGCTTCGCCACATGCGCGTCATTGATCTGCTTCATGTCTGGCATGACGTGGCGACGCCCCCGGAGGTTCTCCGGCTCGGGCGGCTTCACCCGACCGGTGCGCAGCTACGCGCGAGTGCTGATGTAGCACCACCCCGGCAGGGAGTCATCGTCGAGATCTGATGCGAAGCCTTCATCGCGCACGGCGGCGGCCGCGTTCGGGACGCTGGTAGTGCTCTGTCAGTAACGTTCGAGGGGCCTGGTCATCGATCGCCGTCATGCAGGGCCCGAGCACGAAAATTGCTGATCACGATGCCCGGTACCGCTCTCCCCGTCGGTACCGGGCCGTCAGCTTGTGCAGCTTGTCGCCGTTCCGTGAACCGTGACCCCCTATCGGTCGATGAAAAGTGACCCCTTCCGTGATCAAGTGAACTCGGTCAGATGGCGACTCCCACAGTCACATCGAAACGGCTCCCACAGTCACGCACATAACCACCGTCGCAAGGCCGGAGAGTTGATCTGCTCCTACCGTGCCCTCGCACACGCTCCCCAGTGATGGACGTGCAAGAGGTCCGAACGGGTAACAGGGCTCGCTACGGGCTGATCGTGGCCGCCGGTCTATGCACGAGTGGGCGTGCGTAGCGCCAGCATGGCGACGTCGTCGTCGTTGTCGCCGGGGCGGACCTGCTCCAGCAGCAGGTCGCAGAAGGAATCCAGAGGGCGGTGGGCAAGAGAGGCTGCGTGTCGACGCAACCGGTCCAGTCCGTGGTCGATGGAGTGGTGTGGTGACTCGACCAGGCCGTCGGTGTAGAGCAGGAGGGTGGTGCGGGGCGGCAGGACGGTGAAGACATCGGGGCGAGGCCGGAACATTCCGGTTCCGAGCAGAATGCCGTGGGCGTCGGTGAGGTAGCGGGCGCGACCGTCGTGGCTGACCAGCAGCGGAGGAGGGTGGCCGGCGTTCGTCCAGCACAGTTGCCACAGCTCGTCGTCGTCGAGAGCGAGCGTGGCCAGGATCATGGTCGCCATGGGGACCTCGGCTATGTGCTTCACGGCGTTGTCGAGCTGGGTGACGATGGCGCTGGGCATGGCCTCGGGCTGGGACCATGTGAAGGCGCGCAGCATGTTGCGGACCTGCGCCATGCCGGCTGCGGCGTCGAGGTCGTGCCCGACAACGTCGCCGATGGCCAAGGCGTGGGAGCTGTCGGTTAGGGCGAAGGCGTCGTACCAGTCACCGCCGACGGAGGAGGCATGCGGAGCGGGTACGTATCGCGCTGTCATGCCCACCCCGGGCACGGTGGGGAGCTGGGGCAGCAGGTGGCGCTGCATGGTTTCGGCGACCTTGCGCTGGCGCTGGTACAGACGCGCGTTGTCCAGCGCCAGGCCGGCCCGGCGGGTGATGTCCTCCAGCAGTGGCAGATCGGCGGCGGTGAAGGCGCCAGGACGTTTCGAGCGTCCCAGGGTCAGGGCTCCGAGCACGTCGCGCAGACCTCGGATGGGCGCGATGACAGCGGAGTGCATGCCCGTCTCGGTGAACAAGCGACCCTGCTCGACCGCGATTCCGGAATCGGGCGGGCCCTGATAGGTGGCAGGGCCGGCAAGAGAGGACGCGGCGCCGCGCAGAGCCCGCGACAGGGGCATCGGGGACTCCTCCGGCACGGGGGGCATGGGCCCTTGCAGGTCCTCCCGCTCGATCAGGATGCCGTCCTTGTGTTCCGTCACCAAGGCGCGTCGAACCTCGTCTTGTTCGGTGAGCAGATCGATCACTGCCCAGTCCGCAAGCCGGGGCACCGTCAGGGCCGCCAGCCGACGTATTGCCTCGTCCACATTCAGGGTGGACGTCAGCTGAGTGGTTGTCTCTGCCAGCAGGGCCAGGCGGTCCAGCACCGTCAGCGGTGCTGGGACCTCGTTGACGCCCTCGTCCGATGGGCCCCGATTCGATTCGTACATCAGCACCAGCGCACCCGCCCTCTCCGATCCGGAGGAGCAGGGCGCGACGAGCCAGGACAGCCGGACGAGCGTGCCGTCCCCGCGGGCGAACCACTCCGAGTCGCCGTGCTCGGTTCTCCCGGTAAGAAGCGCGTTTCTCAGCTGACAGCGCGTGCGGGGCGTGGCGTGCCCTTGGCTGTCGCGGTGCAGCAGGTCGTGGGAATCCTGCCCGACGAGTTCCTCGAAGCTGCGGCCCAGCACGCTCTGGGCCGCGCCGTTGGCCGAGACGATGAGTCCGTCGTCGTCGACGACAACGACAGCCGTCTGCACGTCCTCCAGCGTTGCACCAAGCAGGGCGCCAGACCACGTCTGGGGACCGGGCACGGGGGAATCTCCCGTGTCGGTGCCGGTTATGTCCATGGCACTCCTCTACCCGAAAGGTACCCGCATGCGCCCGAAGGGCAAGATCAACTGCTGGGCATTTCCATGCGCTGCCCCTGGCGTGGCAACGGTCGGCGGCCGCGCATATCTGATCGCGCCTAACGTCGCGTCTCTGGCCGTATCTCAGATCGCGTCTCTGGTCGCGTCGGAGCGGCCGCGCACAGAGTGCCGGACTTGGTGGGGGCGGGGATGCCTACGGTGAAAGCCGTGGAGGTGCCCCAGTGCGGATCGCGGTCCGGCTGTGCGGTCATCGCCGTACCAGCCCGCGGAGCGCAGCGCGCACTGTGGTGAGCAGAGGCGGCCGTGCCCTACCGCCAGCAGGGGCAACCGGGCCCGGGGTCCGCGCGGATGCGGTGCTATGTCGGCGCTGGTGGTGCTGGCCGCGCTGGGGGCCGCGCTTTCGGCAGCTGGCTGAGTCGGCTTTCGCGTCTTTCCCGGGCCTCGCCGCGTGTGGGAGGAAGATCAGGGTGCGGGCTGTGGTTCAGGGTCCCAGGCGGTAGCCGGTGACGATCTCGGCCGTGATCTGGACGACGTGGTCCATGTCGATGTCGATCCAGGGCGTGAGCAGTTGCTGGTAGCGGGCGACGTCCAGGGGGTCGGTGACCAGGCTGGCCCGGCCGGTGACCATGACGCTCCAGCCGGTGCGGGCCTCGAGGTCGATCTGGTCGGCTTCATAGACCACCACCTCGGCCAGTGACGGATCGCGCAGCAGCGCCGATTCGGTGTGCGTGCGGATGACGATGTGCTCGCCGTCGACGAGGTGGTTGACCAGGCGGATCGTGGGCAGCGCCTGCTGGGAGAGGCCGAGACGGCCCAGCGGGACGCTGGCAGCAGGGCCAGGGATTCCTCCCGGCCCAGCTCGGTCATCCTGGCCGGGGAGGCGGGCTGGAGGGGGCGGGTCATGACGGCTCCAGACGGCATGGGGTTGTTCGTGTGCTGCCGGGCGGACAGCAGCCGCGGCCAGGCGGTCCTGAAGCGACAGGATGAATGATCGGGCGGCCTGCGGCCATGGGCCGTTCGGCCCTCGTGGGCCGGTCGATGAGCCCGTGATGGTGATCGCCCCGGTCCAGGCCGCTGCCGGCTGGCCGCGCTGTCCCCGGCTCCTCCCGCCTCCCGCTGGTGCGGGAGGAACCTCTTGCCGATTTGGCGTCGCTGGCGGCGGGCAAGCCTGGTGCGGATGTGTGGGGAGGGTTGGGCGGGGGACTTGGCGGGAAGGGCCGGGTTCGGCAGTGTTCCCCCGGGGGAGCTGAGCTGGTCCAGGCTTCTCTGGTTCAGCCAACGAGCCAGGGAAGCCGCTCCTCAGCAGCGGGTTGTCACGGACTGCCCTGTTCGCAGATGCGGCGGGCGACCTCGCGGAGCTTGATGTTGTTCTCCTGCGAGTAGCGGCGCAGCACGTCGAACGCCTCGTGCTCGGTGAGGTGGCGGGCGCCCATGAGGATGCCCATGGCTTCGCCGATGGTGTGGCGGGTGGCGAGGGCGTGTTCCATTTGGGCGTGGGTGCGGGCGTGAGGTCTCCCCACGCATCAACACCAAACTGCGCACGGTCGCGGAGGCCCTCATCGCCTGGGCGTTGGGCCGGCCGCTTGCGGAGCCGGTGGGCCAGGAACTGGACCCGGCGGTGCAGCGACGCAGGCCTCACATGGAGGCCATGGACCGGCCCGAGTAGGGTTTCAGGTGTTCAGGGCCTGCTCGACGGTGGGATGGCAGTCGATGATCTGGTCGATACCGACCAGATGCAGCAGACGCGCGACGGACTCCTGGGCGTCGGCGATGCGCAGCCATCCCTGAGCGTTGCTCACGCGTTGGTGCGCATTGATGAAGACGTTGATGCCGCTGGAGTCCATGAAGGTCACGCCGCTGAGGTCCGCCACGATCCGCGGCGGCGGCACCGTGCCGTCCTCGGACAGCAGTGCCTGGCTGAGGAGGTCCTTGCCGGCGTGGTCGATCTCGCCGTGCACGGTCACGACAAGGACGCCGTCGACCACTACGGGCTGGACGGAGAACCGGTCCGGCCGGTCTTCCTTCTGGATGTTGTTCACCGTCTCCTCGACTGCGCCTAGGCTTGCCCACTCAGGGCGTGCCGGGACGATTCTGCCTCACCACTCCCGCGGCATGCACCCACATGGCCATGCCGAACGACACCCCCACGAGGCATGCGTGACGCCGTCGCGGGTATTGGCGCGCACGGGGGAGTGAGGGTGAGACGTGGGATCCCATGCCGACGGTGACGGCTGTACCGGCCCGGATGAATACCTGATGCGCGCCGGCTACGCCCTGGAAGGAGACGACGGCTGCATCGCCGAAGCCCGCCACCACGCCGTCGTCTTCCTCGACCAGGCTCACGCCGACCATCACCTGTGCGTATCCGCTCGTGCGAGGGACCTCACCCAGCTGGTGGTCAGCGAGCTGGTCACCAACGCCCGCAAGTACGCCCCCGGACCTGTCCTGATGGAACTGCGCATCACCGCCCGCGCCGTGGACGTCGTCGTGTGGGACAGCGAACCCACCGTGCCCGCGGCCCGGGCGGCCGATCCCGACCGGATCGGCCAGCACGGGCTGGAGATCGTCAAAGCCGTCACCGAAGACCTGTTCACCGAGCAGGAACCGGTCGGCAAGCGCATCACGGCCCGCCTCGCCCTGTCCGGCGATCCTGGCGGACACGTCACCGGTCACCGCCCCCAGTAGCAGCCGACGCTCCCCGTCGGCCCCACTGCCATGACGGCCGGCCGAAGACATCACGAGCCCAAGGGGCGGGCAGCCTTGACATCCTCGGGGCCCGGCTCGGGGGCCGCTCGGGTCAACGAGGCCGCGATATCCACGTCACGCGTGCGCCAATCGGTCTCCGGTTGGCGCACGCGGCCTGTGCGGGCTCTATCCGGTGCCGCCCTCCGTCGCCGCTCGAGGTCGATTACCTGACCGTCGGACACGCGAAAATCTATGTTGGCTGGAGTAGACATTGGGTGGTGGCGTGGTTATGGTTTCTCTCGTAGCCGAGATCAGCAGGGCCTGGCAGACACGAACTGCCAGGCAGCGGTATGTAGTTGTGGTGCGTAGGACGGTGCGGTGGTGGAGTTCCGAAGCCTGGGTGGTTGCAGGACGGCGACGGGGCTGACGACCGGACCGGGTGGCCCGCAGTGATCAGGGGCCGCCGTGAGCAGTACCGCAAGTGGCAGTACCCAGCAGTGAAGAAGTCAGTGAGCAGTACCTCGGTGAAGGCGTCGGCTGCGGGCGCGCGCACCGGGAAGTTCGGCAGTGGGGTTCTAAGCCAGAGCAGACGCAGGACGGGCGACGGGGCTGGCTGCCGAAGAGTGGCGCTGTCGCAGGCCGCTGAGCAGTGCGCATCACCAGCAGTACGCAGTCCCCGCTTAGTAAGTGATTGATCCCAGAGGGAAGAACGGAGGAGCCAAGCGCCATCAGGATCGCCCGGGCCGAAGCGTTGAACCCGGGTACCGCAGGACATCGATAGTGAGGTGGTCTCCGGTCAAGCAACCGCGATCCCAGCACACGCCCTCATCCCCCGTGGGCCGGTGCGGAAAGAGAAGGCCGGCGCAGTATCAGGGCCGGCAGATGGTGTAGCAGTTCCTTCGGGGCCTTGGTGCCCAAACGCAACAACGCCCCAACACGCGTTACCCCGATAGGTGTAAATAAACCAGAAGACACCTTCGGCCGGCACCAATACCACGAATAACCCCCCAAAAACAAGGGGCCGGCCCCCGAGAG
>NZ_JBHVST010000148.1:0-19170 GCF_042885015.1 Streptomyces sp. NPDC058086
TGGGCATACATGGCCTGGCCCATCTTCTGGCTCACCGAGGCCAGCTTCTCGACGCCGGTGCGCAGGGCGGTGGTGTCGGTGGCGGAGTCCTCCAGAGGCGCTTGAGGTCGGCGACGGCCGACTCGACCTCGGGTTTCGTCTCCGAGGGGATGCGTTCGTCGTTCTCGCGGAGGAACTTCTCGGTCTGGTAGACGAGTTGTTCGGCCTGGTTGCGGGTCTCGGCGGCCTCGCGGCGCGCGCGGTCCTCCTCCGCGTACTGCTCGGCCTCGCGCATCATGCGGTCGATGTCGTTCTTGGGGAGCGCGGAGCCACCCGTGACGGTCATCTTCTGTTCGCGCCCGGTGGCGAGGTCCTTCGCGGAGACGTGCATGATCCCGTTGGCGTCGATGTCGAAGGCGACCTCGATCTGCGGGACTCCGCGCGGCGCGGGCGGCAGCCCGGTGAGGTCGAAGACGCCGAGCTTCTTGTTGTACGCGGCGATCTCGCGTTCGCCCTGGTAGACCTGGATGCCGACCGAGGGCTGGTTGTCCACGGCCGTGGTGAAGATCTCCGAACGGCGGGTCGGAATCGTGGTGTTGCGCTCGATGAGCCTGGTCATGATGCCGCCCTTGGTCTCGATGCCGAGGGACAGCGGGGTGACGTCGAGAAGCAGGACGTCCTTCACATCCCCCCTGATGACACCCGCCTGGAGAGCCGCGCCGAGCGCCACGACCTCGTCCGGGTTGACACCCTTGTGCGGGTCCTTGCCGGTGAGTTCCCTGACCAGGTCCGTGACGGCGGGCATCCGGGTCGAGCCGCCGACCAGGATGACGTGGTCGATCGCGGCGAGCTTGACGCCCGCGTCCTTGACCGCCTGATGGAAGGGGTTCTTGCAGCGGTCGAGCAGATCGGCGGTCAGCTCCTGGAACTGGGCACGGGTCAGTTTCTCCTCGAGGTGCAGGGGGCCGTCGGCGGTGGCGGTGATGTAGGGCAGGTTGACGGTGGTCTCTGAGGAGCTGGACAGTTCGATCTTGGCCCTCTCGGCGCCCTCGCGCAGCCGTTGCATCGCCATCTTGTCGTGGCCTAGATCGATGCCGTGCGAGGCCTTGAAGCGCTGCGCGAGGTGTTCGACGATCCGCTGGTCCCAGTCGTCGCCGCCGAGCCGGGTGTCGCCGTTGGTCGCCTTGACCTCGATGACGCCGTCGCCGATCTCCAGGAGCGAGACGTCGAAGGTGCCGCCGCCCAGGTCGAAGACGAGGACGGTCTGCTCCTCGCCCCGGTCGAGGCCGTAGGCGAGGGCGGCCGCCGTCGGCTCGTTGATGATCCGCAGCACCTTCAGGCCCGCGATCTCGCCCGCCTCCTTGGTGGCCTGGCGCTGGGCGTCGTCGAAGTAGGCGGGCACGGTGATCACGGCGTCCGTGACGTCCTCGCCGAGGTAGGCCTCCGCGTCCCGCTTCAGCTTCTGCAGAACGCGCGCCGACAGTTCCTGGGCTCGGTAGCGGGTGCCGTCGACGGAGCCCTGCTCCGGGAAGCGCCAGCTCGCGTCGCCCATGTGGCGCTTGACCGAGCGCGCGGTGCGCTCCACGTTCGTCACGGCCTGACGTTTGGCGACCTCGCCGACGAGCACCTCGCCGTTCTTGGCGAAGGCCACCACGGAGGGGGTGGTGCGCGCGCCCTCCGCGTTGGTCACGACGGTGGGGTCGCCGCCTTCCAGGAGGGCCACCACCGAGTTCGTCGTACCGAGGTCGATCCCGACCGCACGTGCCATGTCCGTCCCCTTCCGCCAGGGCGCTGCCCACCTTCAAGCACAAAACTTGAGTGCGTTCTTGTCAATGGGGCGTGCTTGTCAATGAGGCGTGCTTGTCCACGGGACCGGCGTGTCCATCGGACCGGCGTGTCGTGGCGGCCCGGACATGACAGCGCCGCGGGCCCTGTGCGGGGACCGCGGCGCCGTACTGCTTCCGGACGTCAGGCCAGCTTGGCCGTCAGGGTGATCGTCGTGCCGGTCAGCGCCGCGCTGACCGGGCAGTTCTTCTTCGCGTCCTCGGCCGCCGCGACGAAGCCGTCGTTGTCGAGGCCCGGCACCGTACCCTCCACCGTCAGGTGGATGCCGGTGATGCCCTCGCCGGGCTGGAAGGTGACGTCGGCGTTGGTGACGAGCTTGGTGGGCGGGGTGCCCGCGCCCGCGAGGGCGTGCGACAGCGCCATGGAGAAGCAGCTGGAGTGAGCGGCGGCGATCAGCTCCTCGGGGCTGGTCTTGCCGTTGGCGTCCTGCGCCCGCGACGCCCACGTCACCGGCTGCTGGCCGATGCCGGAGGAGTCGAAGGTGACGACGCCGCTGCCCTCGAGCAGGTTGCCTTCCCACACGGTGTGCGCGGTGCGCGTGGTTGCCACGATGATTCCCTTCGATGGGGTCCCGTTTTCGGGGTCCGTGCGCACCATCCGATCACACCTGCGCGCGACTCACCCAGAATGACGGCTCACCGCACGCGGAAGACCGGTCCCCGCGCCGTGAACGGGAGCCGCGCGCCCTGCGGAATCAGATACGCGTGCTCGCGCCGCACCCGCAGCACGTCGCACCAGCCGTCCGTGATGACCAGCAGCGGCGCGCCCGGCGGGAAGTCGTCCGCGCGGTGCAGCAGATCGATGCCGGGCTGCAGCACCGTACCGCCGCGCCCGTGCACCCGTACGCGACCGGCGATCTCGGTGACCGGAAGATAGCCCGCGTCGTGCGGCGCCGCGTCGCAGAACACCACCCGCGCGGCCGGTACGTCCCGGGCCTCGGCGTACGAGGCGATGGCCCCCAGCGCCTTGCCGAGCAGCGTGCGGTCCATGGAGCCGGAGGTGTCGAGGACGACGCCGAAGGTGCAGCGGGCGATCTCCTCGGGCGGGAAGTACCGTCCCGCGCGCGGGATGTCGGGGGTGGACGCCTGACGGCGCGAGGGGCGCGCGTACGTCCGTACCGGCTCGGGGCGGGGCACGAACTCGTCGAACCAGCGGGCCAGGCGGGCGTCCCAAGGCAGCGGCGGATGGCTGAGCGCGCGGATCTCCTCGACCAGACCGCCCGGCAGATAGCCCCGCTCCAGCTGCTGGTGCAGGTCGAAGCCGTGGCTCAGGCCGCGCCGGTAGAGCTCGTCCAGGTCCACGTAGTCGCGCGGGGAGCCGAGCGGGGCGCCGAGGATGTCACCCGCGCCCTTGCCGCGCAGCGTGGACAGTCGGCGCATCCGGCGCAGGTCCTTGGCGATCCGGTCGTACACCTCCTCCGCCGACAGATCCTTCAGCTCCGCGTCGTACAGCAGCCCTTCGGGCATCGTGCCGACCTGCATCTCGCACAGCCAGCCGTTGATGACGTAGTCGGCCGCGATGTTGAAGAGGTACGGGTCGCGGGGGCCGCAGCGGTCGCCGTGCCGCAGGGCGGCGTGCAGCATCTCGTGGGCGAGGACGAACCGCCATTCCTCGTCCTCCAGTTGACGCAGCGGGTTGATGTAGATCTCGCCCGCCTCCGCGTTCACGGCGGCGACGGAGATGTCGTGGGCGCGGGCCAGTTCGGCGTCGGCGACCAGGGTGATACCGGCCGCGACGCCGCCGAGCAGCGGGTAGGAGGAGATGAACCAGCTCAGCGCCCGCTCCCAGGGCTGTAGTCGGGTGGGCCCGCCGCGCATCGAGCCGCGGCGGCCGCCGGCCACGTCCATCGCCGTGGCCACGGTACGGGTCAGGGCGTGCGCGAACTCGAGCTGCCAGTCCGGGGCCTGGCCGCCCTTCCAGGTGTCCCACGGCACCAGCAGCTGGTCCGGCTCGCCGCCGGCCGTACCGCAGCGCTCGTACGGGGCCGGAGTCCCCTCGCGCCGCCAGCGGGCGGCGAGTTGCTCTTCGTCGCCGTCGGGGTACGAGGGCGGCAGGTCCTCGGGGGTGAGGCCGATGGGGAAGCCGAGCAGGAAGCGGTTGACGACCGCGCAGCGGGCGGCGAGGGCGTGGCGGTCGGGCTGCTCGCGCGTCTTCGGCGCCGCCGGGACATGGCCGAAGCCCAGGTGGATGACGGCGTGCGCGACCGCCCAGGCCCACTCGACGGGCTCGGCGCGGCGGGTGGGGTGGACGTGCAGCACGCCGTTGGAGTCGACACGGACGAGACCGTCGCGGGGTGAGTCGGGGCAGTCCTCCTGGCGGCAGGTGCTGAAGCCGATGGCGGCGAGCGCCCGGTTGGCCCGCACCAGCCGCATCCCCTCCGCGAACGCCTCCGCCGCCAGGTCCTTCTTCGGCTGTCCCTTGCTGCGGCTGGTCGGGGTGCGGCTCACTGCCGCGCCTCGACCAGCCGGGGCATGTCGCGGGCCGCCTCGACCAGGAACCAGGCGGGCAGGAGGGGATTGCCGTCGGTGTCCGGGGCGATGACGCTCTGCGCGACCTCCACGGAGATCTCGGCGAGCTGCACGAGCAGCGACTTGGCGCGATACGCGGTCTGCTGTCCGCTCGCGGAGAGGTGCTCCTTGCTGGCCGGCAGCTCCTTGACGAGCCGGCCGCGGAAGGACTCGGCGAGGTAGTACAGCAGGTCGCGGTCCTCGGGGCGGTGCGGCCAGCGGGCGTCGCCCTTGACGATCGCCTCGATGCCGAACCGGCTGCGCACGATCTTCACATAGCCGCAGAAGGCGACCGCGTGCGCGGGCGTCAGGGTGCCGTGCGCGATCACCTTCAGGGTCGGTTCGTCGAGGGCCGGTCCGAAGGAGTGCAGCGCGTCGGAGAGCATGTGCCAGGAGCGGGGCGTGGAGAATGGCTCCTCGGTCTTCGGCGGCTTGGACCACAGGTGGTCGGGCCGGTCGGTGAGGTGGTCCACGACCCAGGGGTGGATGCCGTTGGCCGCGGCCCAGCCGAGCCAGTCCTTGGAGGAGGCCTCCAGGTGCACGTGCGTGAGGCGGTTGATCAGCGCGGAGGCGATCGGGCGGGCCAGCGCGTTGTCGGTGGCGCGGTTGCCCGCGCCGATCACTATCGAGCCCTTGGGCAGCTCGTAGTTGCCGATGCGGCGGTCCAGGATCAGCGAGTAGAACGCCTTCTGCACATCCGGCGTCGCCGCGTTCAGCTCGTCCAGGAAGAGGCAGTACGGCTCATCACGGGCGATCGCCTCCGGCGGGCAGAACACCGAGCGCCCCTCCCGGATCTGCGGGACGCCGATCAGGTCCTCGGGTGCGAGCTGGGTGCCGAGCAGGCTGACGCACTCCAGGCCCAGCGACTCGGCGAACTCCCTGACCAGGGAGGACTTTCCGATGCCGGGGGCGCCCCAGAGGAAGACCGGTCGCACGGTCGCGAGGCCGAGCAGCAGTTCCGGTATGCGGGCGGGGGTGACGGTCACGGCTGCCTGCACGCAACATCCTCGGGGGTCGGGAAGTGCCCCGCGGGTGTGCGGTGCTCCAGGCGAACAGTGTGCGCGCGGGGCTCGCCGACCGCAGCCCATTTTCCGCCGCCCCGGCCCGGCCCGCTGACCGTGGCTCAGGCGGCGCGCTCGTCCGCGGGCGCCGCCAGCGGCACTTGGGGGCCGTCGCACTCGCGCAGCCAGCGCCGCAGTACGCGGTGCACCTGCTCGGCGCCCACGAGATCCGCGTCGACCTCGACCGGCACGGACAGGGCCGTCGGTGACAGCAGAAAGGGGCGTGCCTGGGCCCCGCCGAGTCCGCCGTGCGAGCCGATCTGCTCCTCGAAGGCGAGGACTTCGCCCTCCATCGGGTCGTACGAGGAGTTGACCATGATGTCGGCGACGTGCGGGAAGGAGTGCGTACGTCGTACGGCGTCGGCGGCGCCGGGGCCGAAGTCGGCGAGCGGGCCCGGGCGCGCGTCGTCGAGCTTGTCGACCGGCACCTCCGCGCCGTTCGCGCCCAGGACGAGTCCGCCGTACTCCTCGCTGCGGACCAGCACGAAGCCGACGCCGGGGTGGTTGGCGAGGGTGGACAGCAGCGCGGGGTGGCGGCGGTCGATCTCCTCCCGGCTCATCCGGTGCGGCACGTCGGGGAAGGAGACAAGGCCGAGGTTGCCGGAGGCCAGCACGATGGGCTCGGAGCGGCGCGAGGGACGGTGACGCTCGCCACGCTCCTCGACGGGTCTGCGCAGCGCGGCCCGCACCGCCGCCCGTGCCTCGGTGCCGCTGTGCGTGCGCTGCGCCTTGCGCGGCACGGGCAGCCCGCACCCGGCGCGGACGAGGTTGCCGAGGCTGAGGCCGTAGCGGGTCAGGAAGGTTTCGCCGGGGCTCTGGCCGTGGTCCGACAGCACCACGATCCGGTAGGGCCGCGGGGCGTGTTCGGCGACCTTGGCGATCAGGGCGAGGGACCGGTCGAGGCGCTCCAGGACCTTTTCGGTGTCCCGGCTGCGCGGCCCGGAGTGGTGGGCCACCTCGTCGTACGCCACCAGGTCCGCGTAGACCGCGTTGCGCCCGGCGAGCATGTCGCCGATCACCGCGGCGACGACGACGTCCCGCTCGACGACGGTCGCGAAGGCGCGCACGAAGGGGTACAGCCCGCCGCGCTTGACCCGGGGCCGCCGCTTCTTCATCCGGGCCCATGTGGACTGGCCCATCTCGCGCAGCACCTCGGCGACGAGGGACATGGCCGTACGGACGGCGTTGGCGGGGTCGCTGAAGTACGCGAAGTAGCCCGAGCGGGAACGGTTCTCCCTGCCCCTTCGCGCGGCCATGGACAGCACCAGAGCCAGTTGGTCGGCGCCACCGCTGAAGAGGTTGCCGCGGCTGGCGCCGTCGACGGTGAGCAGGCCCCCGTCGCCGGTGTACTCGATGGCCCGGCGCTGGAGTTCGGCGGCGCTGGAGGGCCGGTTGCACACCATGACCTCGTGGGTGTCCTTCTCGTACCAGCGGAAGGCCGGCACGTCGTGGTTGCTGCCGTGCAGGATGCCGAGCTGGCTGGCGCCGGTCTGGCTGGACCAGTCGGTGCGCCACGGGGTGAGCCGGTGGGTGGGGCAGCCGCCCTCCCCAGGGCCCTCGAGCCACTGCGCGACGGTGGGCATCAGCCCCTTGCCGACCGCCTCCTCCAGCACGTCGTGGCCTACGCCGTCGAGCTGGAGGAAGACGGCACCGGGGGTCGAGGGCCAGGCCTGCCCGTCACCGCGCCTGCGGCGCCGGTCGGCGAGCCGGGAGAGCCTGCGCCGGTAGGCGTCGTCGTCCCGGACGGCGAGGGCACCCCCGGTGGCCGAGGCGACCGCGGACATCACGGCGGCGACGACCACGGCCGTCTCGGGCGCGGCCTCGCCCTGCCCGGAGGGGTTGATGCGCAGGGCTATCAGCAGCAATGACCCGTTCAGGAAGAAGACGAGCAGACCGAGCACGAGCGCGGGGACCAGGAGCAGCGCCCGTACGAGCAGGGGCCACACGAGCGAGGAGAGCAGACCGAAGACGGCCGCGCCGACCCCCGCGGTGACGGCGATCCGCGTGGCGCTGTCTCCGTTGCTGGACTCCAGCTGGAAGTCGGGCAGCACACCGGCGAGGACGAGCATGGTGACCGTGGACACGGCCCACACCGCGATGCTCCGCCACACTCCGCTGAGAAGCCGCCGCCAACGCCTTCCGCCCACGCCCTGTCCACCTCACGTCCCGGCCCGCCCGGTGTGCGAGGCCTGCTCCACCCTGTCACAACGGTCGAGCGGCCCCCGGTGTCCCCCTCAGCGGCCGTCGTAGCCCGCGGTCGGCATCGACAGACGGCGGTGGACCCGGGCCTTCATCTGGGCGTCGTACGACGGTTCCGCGCACCCGACCGTCTCGATCCGTACGCCGCGGCGGGCGCACTCGGCGGTGAACTCGTCCACGGAGGCGAGGGCGCGCTCCAGGACACGACGGCTCGGCGCGACGAACAGGTCGACGAGGCCCGCCTCGACGTCCGCCCACAGGGTGCGGTGGTCGGGGCGCAGACCGCGGACGAGGAGCTCGCGGGTGACGACGTAACCGCGCTCGGCGGCCCAGCTGGCGCACATCGCGTACTGGCTGCGGGAGTCCACGAGGAAGGGGTCCGCGTCGAGCTCCTCCAGGGGCGTCAGGCTCGCGATGGCCGTGACGCGGACTGTGGTCGGCACGGCGGAGGCGCTGCTCGCGTGTCCCATGGCGTCCCCCCTCACCTCCGGGTTTCGCCGCCGACCCTACTCCTGCACGTAGGCTCGGGGGGAGTCGCACGGAGGAGGCAAAGAAGTGCCGGTGGAGATCACCTGGTGGGGGCACGCCACTTGCACGCTGGAGGACTCCGGCACACGCGTCCTCACCGATCCGCTCTTCGCGCGCCGGCTCGCGCACCTGCGGCGCAGGCGCGGGGCGCCGCCCCCTCCCGAGGCGGCGGTCGCGGACGTGGTGCTGGTCTCGCATCTGCACGCCGACCATCTCCATCTGCCCTCTTTGCAGCGGCTCGCGCCGGGCACGCTGGTACTGGTGCCGAAGGGCGCGCCGCGCGTGGTGCCCGCGCTGCGCAGGCTGGACCATCTGCGGTTCGTCGAGGTGGCGCCCGGGGACCTCACCGAAGTCGGTGACCTGGTCGTACGTACGGTGTCGGCGCGGCACGACGGGCGGCGACTGCCGGTCGGACCGCATCGCTCCCCCGCGCTGGGCTTTGTGGTGGAGGGCGAGGCACGGACGTATTTCGCCGGGGACACCGGGCTGTTCGAGTCGATGGCCGAGGAGGTCGGACCGGTTGACGTGGCGCTGCTGCCGGTCGGCGGGTGGGGCCCGTTCCTCGGGGAGGGACACCTGGACGCCGGGCGGGCCGCCGAGGCGCTGGCCCGGCTGATGCCGAGGAGCGCGGTGCCGGTGCACTACGGCACGTACTGGCCCATCGGCATGGACAGCGTGCGCCCCCATGAATTCCATGCGCCAGGTGATGAGTTCGTGCGCCTGGCTGGTGAGCGTGCGCCCCAGGTGGCGGTGCACCGGCTCGAACACGGCGAGAGCGTGCGCCCGGAGGTCGCGCGGTGACGCCTCTGACCGCCTTGGGCGCGGCCCCGGCGATATTCCTGTCCGCCAAGAGCACCGCCCCGGCCGTGTTCCTGTCCGCCGCGGGCGCCGCCGTGTCACCGGAGAGCACACAGCAGGCGATCGGCTATCCGTCGCTGTTCGTGCTGGTGCTGATCGGCGCGCTGGTCCCGGTGGTGCCGACGGGCGCGCTGGTCAGTTCGGCGGCCGTGGTGGCCTTTCACGAGACGGCGCCGTTCGCCTTGCTGTTGGTCTTCGTGGTGGGCTCGCTCGCGGCGTTCCTCGGTGACGTGGCGCTCTACTGGCTCGGCCGGCGCGGCATGGGATCCAAGAACGGCTCGCGCTGGCTGGAGGCGATCCGTGTGCGCGCCCCGGAGGACCGCCTCACCCAGGCCCAGGAGAAGCTGGACGACCACGGCGTCGCCGTCCTCGTCCTGTCCCGCCTCGTCCCGGCGGGCCGCATACCGGTGATGCTCGCCTGCCTGATGGCGAAGATGCCCTTGCGCACCTTCGCCCGCGGCGACATCCCCGCCTGCCTCGCCTGGGCTGCCACCTACCAGGTCATCGGCATCCTCGGCGGCTCCCTCTTCGACGAGCCGTGGGAGGGCGTGGTGGCGGCGGTGGTCCTGACACTGGCGGTCAGTGCGGCGCCGGGAGTGTGGCGGAGGGTTCGCAGAACCGCCCCTCGGTAGCCGCGATCACCCCCGGACCCGCCTTCACGCCAGAACCCGAGAACCCCCCACCGCCAGATCCCACAGGTCCCTCCGCTCCAACCCCACCCGCTCCCAAGCCACCTTCACCCGGGTCAACGGCTCCAGCACAGGCTCCGCGGACAGCACGAACGTCCCCCAGTGCATCGGGGCCATACGGCGAGCGCCCAGATCGACGGCGGCCCGGACAGCCTCTTCCGGGTCACAGTGGACGTCACTCAACCACCACCGGGGGTCGTACGCCCCGATGGGAAGCAGGGCCAGGTCTATCCCCGGGTACCGCCGCCCGATGGCCGCGAACCAGTGCCCGTACCCCGTGTCCCCCGCGAAGTACACCCGCTGTCCTTCGGGCGCCGTCAGCACCCAGCCACCCCACAGCGTGCGGCAGGTGTCGGTGAGACTGCGCTTGGACCAGTGGTGCGCGGGGACGAAGTCGAAGCGCACACCGTCGAGTTCGGCCGCCTCCCACCAGTCCAGCTCGGTGACCCGGGTGAACCGGCGGCGCCGGAACCAGCGCCCGAGTCCGGCCGGCACGAACACCGGTGTGCCGCGCGGGAGTCGGCGCAGCGTCGGCGCGTCCAGATGGTCGTAGTGGTTGTGACTGATCACGACCGCGTCGACGCGCGGCAGCGCGCTCCAGGCCACACCGACCGGGGTGATCCGGGCCGGGGTGCCGAGGATCTTGCGGGACCAGACCGGGTCGGTGAGGACGGTGAGCCCGCCTATGCGGATCACCCAACTCGCGTGCCCCGCCCAGGAGACGGCGACGGTACGGGCGCCCACCCGCGGCAGCGGCCCCGGCTCGAAGGGCAGCAGCGGAATGTCGGCGAGCCCCTCGGGCCCCGGCCGCGGCGCCCCCTCACGGGCGAACCGCGCGAAGGCCCGCAGCCCGGGCAGCGGCGCGGTCAGCCGGTCGACGAACGACCGCGGCCACACACGGCGCTCACCGAGCGGACGGGGTTCGGCGAGAGGAGGGGGCTCGACGAGCGGACGGAGAGGAAGGACAGGTGAGGAACGCCCCGCCGGCGGGGCCATGGAGGACGCCGGCTCCTCGGCGTCCCGCGTGCTCGTGGACTCGGACGTGCTCGTGGAAATGGGCGTGCTCGTGGATGTGGATATGGGCGTGCTCGTGGATATGGGCGTGCTCGTGGACGTACTCGTGCTCGTGGTCGACTGGGACTGCTGCGTCATCGAGGAGGCTCCCATCGCTGAGCGTCGTCACGGAGATCGTCGAACGCCGACCCCAGGAGGGTCAACGCGCGTTGCACCTGTGGCAGTTCCAACGGTGAGGGTGAACTGAGGCATTCCGCCCGCTCCTCGTCGGTGGTGCCGAGCAGCGCTCCGGTCTCCAACCGCACGCGCAGCGCCTCGAGGTCGTCCCCGAAGCGGTGGCCGCCCGGCGCGGACATGCCGAGCCGTGCGGTGAGGAAGTCCTCCAGTTCCTGTGCGTCCCCGACGCCGAGAGCGGTCAGCGCGGAGCTCAACGGGCCGAGATCCACGTACAGATGTCTGCCGGCCTGCGGCGGCCGCGCGAAGGCCCCCGACCCGACCACCGCGCGGTGCGCGGCGAGAGCCACGCGCGCGTGCAGACGTACGGCGGCGGTCAGCCGCTCGGTGACCGCGTCGGGCTCGCCGAGCGCGTACGCGGCCGCCGCGGCGACCGGTTCGGCGACCCGGGCACCGAGCACGGTGAGCACGTCGAGGACGCGGGAGCGCAGCCGAAGGCCCTCGTCGGTGTCCGGGAAGCGGGCGACGGCGGCCGGCCAGCCCTGCGGCAGGAAGGCGCCCGCGAGGTCCGTGAGCACAGTGACCTCGCCGGGGAGCATCTCGGCGGGGCTGAGCAGCACGGTGTCGTGCGGCCGGTGCAGGGTGTCGCGCCAGGTCTCGTCGCTGACCACGTGCAGTCCCTCGCCCACCGCGGCCTCCACGGTCTCGTGCACCACCTCGGGTGGTGCGACGGTGGCGGTGGGGTCGTCGGCGACGGAGAGCACGAGCAGGCGCGGGTCGCCGCCTTCGGCGCGGACCCGGCGGACGGTCTCCAGAAGTGCGTACGGATCCGGCAGGCCGCCGCACTCCGCGGGCGTCGCCGCGTGGAACACGGACCGGCCCAGGAGGCGGACCTGCGGTGCCCACCAGGCGGCGCACGGGCGCGGGACCAGGACGTCGCCGCCGAGTGCGCCGGTCAGCGCGAGGAGCAGAGCGGGGGCGCCGGGGGCGGCGACCACACGGTCGCGGTCGGCGGCCAGGCCCCGCCGGGTCCAGTAGCCGCAGGCGGCGTCGAGAAGTGCCGGGCCGCCGCCGGAGGGCTCGGCGTGGGCGTGGCCCGCCGCGTCGGCGAGCACGGCGCGCAGCTCAGCCAGTACCGGCAGGCCCTGATCGGGAAGAGGCGGGCCGTAGCGGACCGGACCGTGCCCTTCCGGAACCGTCCGCCGCATACGTGCCTCCGTGCAGTCCGTGGTGCCGTGCCCTGTCGTTGCCCAGGCTCCCGCCCCGCCATGGGCGCCCGGCCGGGTTGCGCCCGTCGCAGCGTCAGCGGTTGGAGGAGCCCTTTTGGCGCAGCCGGTGGATAGCCGCGCCCAGCGCGCCCACGATCAGGACGCCGCCGGTGATCAGGGCCGGGACGGAATCGGTGAAGGCGCCGCCCTCGCCGCCCTGCACTCCGTACTGCGCACCGGCGGGGCGCTCCGCGGTGTCGTGATCCGCGCCGGTGTCACGCCCGGTGCCGGTGTCATGAGCCGCACCGGTCTCACGCCCGGCACCCGTGTCATGAGCCGCACCTGTATCACGCCCGGTGCCGGTATCACGCCCGGTGCCGGTGTCACGCCCGGTGCCGGTGTCATGAGCCGCACCGGTCTCACGCCCGGCACCCGTGTCATGAGCCGCACCTGTATCACGCCCCGTACCAGTGTCGTGACTCGCACCGGTGTCGCGCCCCGCGCCCGTGTCATGAGCCGCACCGGTCTCGCGCACCGTACCCGTGCCGGTGCCGGTGCCGGTGCCGTGGGACACGGTGTACGAGGCGTTCCACGGCCGCTCCTGGCCGCCCGGCGCGACGGGACACACGCCGTTGACGCCCCATTGGGCCTCACGGTCCCCGGCGACGGAATCGCCGTTGAACTGCTCGCCGGTCCCGCCTGTCGCTCCGAACCCGCCGACCCCTCCAAGTCCTCCAACCCCTCCAAGTCCACCGGATCCACCGTCGGAAGTTCCACCCGCCGGGATACGGGCCGTCCCGTGGTACGAGGTGGCGCCGCCCGTCTTCTCGTCGCCGCCGGTGACCCGGTGCAGTTGGACCTTGCCCCCCTCGAAGCCCTGGGAGTGCGCGTCGATGGACTCGGGCGGAGTGCCGCCGATCGCGTCGCAGGTGACGGAGACGGAGAGGAGGCCACCGGGGCCCACGGAACGGGGATCGACCTCCGCGCCCGGATCCGCGGACGCGGCCGTGGCGGCCGCTCCCAGGGCGGCACAGGCCAGGGCGGTGGCGGACAGGACACGGACGGTACGGCACATGGGTCGGGCTCCTTCGGACAGACACTGTCTGAAGGGGGCACGGCCGTCGCGCCCCCCACCCCATCACAGCCCGCCCGGGCGCGGGGCGCGCGCGGCCGGACACCATTCGCGCGACACGGACGCCCGTGCGGGTGACGCGGGTGACAGCGGCGGCTCGGCCGACCGGGTCAGTTCGACAGGGAGACGAGCTCCCGTTCCAGGCCGCGTCCGCGCTTGTCCACGACGGCCGAGGCGACGTCGGACAGTTTGCGCTGGGTCGCCTGCGAGATGCGGCGCAGTACGCCGAAGGCCGCGTCCGCGTCGCAGCCCAGTACGTGCATGACGATCCCGCACGCCTGGTCGACGACGGGCCTGGTGCGCAGCGCGGCGCCGAGCTGGTCGAGCTCGGTGAGCGCGGCCCGGTAGGAGCGGTCGCGGACCAGGCAGGTGACGGCGAGGTCGCCGAGCGCGCGGGCGGGTCCGTGCGGGGCGTCCTCCAGTGCGCCGGGCCGGAAGCTGTAGAGGCTGAGGGTCACGGTCAGCCCGGAACGCCGGAAGGGGATCGTGACACTGGAGCGGACACCCGAGTCGAGGGCCATCGCGCGGTACGCCGGCCAGCGCTCCTCGCGCAGCAGGTCCGCCGAGTCGACGGGCTCACCGCGTTCCAGCGCGGCGGGGATCGGACCGTCTCCGGAGCGGAGTTGGACCGAGACGAGTGCGGCGAGGTCGGGGTGGGTGACCGCGGCGGGCCGTTCAGGGCCGCCCTCGGAGACCATGCAGCTGGCGCCGCAGCAATCGGTGGTGCAGCGGGCGGCCTGCTCGGCGAGCTCCGACAGCCGTCTCCCCGGGAGCGTGGATTCCGGCGACCGCGTTCCCAGGTGACCGAGTTGACTGCCTCGACCGCCCTGACCCCCTTGACTGCCTTGACTGCCTTGACCGTGGTGATCGTTTTGACCGCGCCGATCGCTTTGACCGCGTTGCTCAAGTCGCCCCGCATACGGCATGGTTCACCCCTTCCTCCCTCCGCGCCTTCCCGCTCACCTGCGCGGAAAACGGGCGCGGCCGGTTACACCCCCACCACACCCGGAACCAGACCTTCGGGTTACGTTCATCGCATGGCGCAGACGGACGAATTCGGTGAAGAACTCGCGGATTTCGTGCGCCGCGTGGCGGAGCTCAAGGCGGCTCGATCGGTACCGGCCGACGACCTGCCGACGGTGCTCGACGCGGCGATCTTCGAACTCGACCACGTGGCGGGCCAGTTGTGGCCCTGGTACGAGAGTCTGTCCTCGACGGGCCCGTCCGGCGTCGCCTCCGTCGACCGCCAGGAGCAACAGCTCCTCAAGGCGCTCTTCCAGCGGGTGCCGGTGCCTGTCGCGCTGGTGGACCGCGAGACGGTGGTGCGCAGGCTGAACTTCGCGGCGACCTCGTTCACCGGCGTCCGGGCCGGCTACGCGACGGGCCGTCCGCTCACCGGTTTCCTCGCGCACGCCGACCGTGCCGCGTTCCGCTCGCAGGCGGCGGCGGTGGCGCGCGGCGAGGGCGACCGCAGTCTCACCGTGCACCTCCAGCAGCAGCCCGCGGTGCCGGTGCGGGCGACGCTCACCGCGCTGCGGCCCAGCGGCGAACCCCGCACCGCCGTCCTCGTCGTCCTGCAGCCCGCGGACAGCCGGGTGCCGTCCCACGAGCGCGTGCCGGGCCCGGTACCGACCCTGACCGAGGCGACCCGGCACGCGGCGCTGATGGACCTGGTGGACGCCATGACGACGGCGCTGCTCAGTGGCCCGGTCGGCGATCCGTCCGGGATGCTGGAGCGGGCGGCCGGGGTGCTGCACGTGCGGTTCGCCGACTGGGTGGTGGCCGACACGGCGGGGGCGCCGCGGCTGTCCCGTACGACGGTGCTCGCCCCCTCCGACAGCGCGGCGGAGGCGAGGGACGTGACCGCGCAGGATCCCGCCGGGTGTCCGCTCGTCGTCGAGGCGGCCCGGGGTGGATCCACGGCGCTGCGGGTGCGCCCCGAGGATCCGGACGCCTTCGGGCGTGACGCCTCGGGCGCCCCGATCCTCGTACGCGCGAACGTGACGTCGCTGCTGTGCGTGCCCCTGACCACCGCCCGCGGCCCCGTACAGGGCGTGCTGACCCTGTTCCGCAGCGGCGCCCGTCGGGCGTTCTCGATGGCGGAGGCCCAGGCGATGGACATGATGTCCCGCCATGTGGCCCTGGCGATGAACGCGCCCCGGTAGGGGCTACGCCGCGTCGCGCATCACCTGGTCGCGCAGCCGGTGGCAGCATCGGCTGATCAGCCGCGACACGTGCATCTGCGAGATCCCGAGTTCGTCGGCGATCCGGCTCTGAGTCATGTCGCCGAAGAACCGCATGTAGAGGATGGTGCGTTCACGCTCGGGCAGGGCCCGCAGCCGGGGCTTGACTGCCTCGCGGTCGATGACGACGTCGAGCGCGGGGTCGACCGAGCCGAGGGCGTCGCTGAGCGAGTAGCCGTCGTCGCTGCCGGGGACCTCGGCGTCCAGGGAGAGCGCCGTGAAGCTCTCCAGAGCCTCCAGGCCGGCCCGGACGTCCACCTCGCTCATCCGGGCGTGCTCGGCGATCTCGGCGACGGTGGGCCTGCGGCCCGAGATGGTCCCCGAGAGTTCCTGGACGGCGAACCTCACACGGTTGCGCAGGTCCTGGACGCGGCGCGGCACGTGCAGGGTCCACATGTGGTCGCGGAAGTGCCGTTTGATCTCGCCGGTGACGGTCGGCACGGCGTAGCTCTCGAAGGCGTTGCCGAGCTCGGGGTCGTACCGGTCCACGGCCTTGACCAGACCGAGCGCCGCGACCTGGCGCAGGTCCTCCAGGCTCTCACCGCGGTTGCGGAACCGGCTCGCGAGCCGGTCCGCCATCGGCAGCCAGGCCTCGACGATCTGCTCGCGGAGCGTGTCGCGCTGCCGGCCCGGAGGAAGCGAGGCGAGCCTGCGGAATGCGTCCGTGGTGTCGGGGGCGTCGTCGTGCGGATGGCGTTTCGCGCTCACTTGGTTTCGCATGGTGCGTCGCAACTCCCTTGCAGGTGCCTTGGGTTGGACGGTCACCGAGGGAGCGCACAGGTGCGTCGAACGGCACACCCGTGGCGAGGACTTCCCCGCTCCCACGGACGTGCCTCCTGTCCGAAGCACTGAATTCCGCCTGCCCCGGCCTGCGCGAGGCAAACACCGGGGCAACCACCCGCGCCTGTCGGCGCCTTGGGCTCAGGGAAGGGCGAGCAGGTACTCGATCGCGGCGCGCAGCTCCTCGTCCTGGAGGAATGCCTCGTAGTTCCGTTCCTGCGCCAGGCGGCCGTCGAAGCCCCGCACCGTCCGCAGTGCGGCGCGCGTCGCGGGGGTGAGGGTGCCGATCCGGGCCAGGGCTCGCAGCGCCTCTCCGAAGAGCCAATAGTCGTCGCCGCCGTCGGCGATCGGCAGGACGAACTCCGCCAGGACGGAGATGCTCGGCTCGGGCTCGCCCGTGCCCGACCAGAGGGCGAGCGCGGCCTCGATCCGGCGAAAGCCGTCGGTGTTCTCCATGACGTGCCGCACCCGGTCGGCGTACGGCGCGGCCGCGGGACCGAACTCGGTCAGCAGGTGGACGGGCCCGTAGTAGGGACCCTCCTCGGTCAGCACCGCGTCGCCGATGAGCCGCAGCGCCGCCGTACGGTCTCCGCCCATGTGCGAGGCGGCCCACGCCACGTTCCGCTGGTATCCCGGCCAGTTGACCGGATTGCAGGCGCGCAGGGCGGGCTCGGCGGACGCGGCGCCCGGCCCCATCGCCGCCAGCACCTCGACGATCGAGAGCGAGCCCGTGGCGTCGTCCAATAGCGCCACGACCTCCGGCAGCGCGGGCAGTGCGTCCGGCCCCCACGCCTTGAGGACCTTCAGGAAGGCGCCGGTCAGCGGGCCGTGGCCGCCGTTGTGCGCCGCGTGGTGCCGCATCACCTCCCGCAGGTCGGGCAGCAGGACGTCGGCATGCGCCCGCAGCGGAACCAGCACGGCGTCGACGTCCGGAAGTCGCGGGTCGCTGACGCAGTAGCTACGTCCGTAGTGCTCCCGATAGGGCTCGTAGAGCCGCTCGACGAGCCCCGGCATCGCGCGCGGGTCGCCGATCCGGGTGAGCGCCCAGCGCGCGTAGTCACCGACGGTCCCCTCCAGGCAGGGGGCCTTCCCCGGGTCGTCGATCAGCGTGGCGAGCCGGTCGGCGTAGCGGGCCGACTGCCGGCCGAGCACCGCCAGAAGGTGTGCCGCCCGCAGGCGCACGGGGTCGGCCGGGTCGTCCAGCAGTCGGCCCGCCACCGGCAGCAGCGCGGGCGCCGCGGACGGCCTGAGCACCAGCAGCCGCCATGCCTCGTCCAGCACCGCCCCGGACAGTTCGGTGTCCCCGGTGCGGGCCGCCGCGTCGGCCAGCCGGACCACGAAGGAGGCGGCCGTCCGGGCGTCGTGGTCGAACAGCTCGGCGGCCCAGGTGACGACCGCTTCACGGCTGAAGGGTTCCTCGACGCCCACCACGTACCAGATCTCCTCGAACCTGGGCCGTACGGCGAGGTCGGAGAGTGTCTCCACCAGCAGGTCGATCCACCGGACCGGCTCCTGCGGGTCGAGCCGCTCCCAGGCGATCACGGCCGCGACCTTCATGACGGGCTCGCCGTCACGCAGGACGCCGTCGAGGACCGCCCGCACCTCCTCGACCGACCTGGCATCCGCTTGTGCCGCCTCGGCGGCCACCCAGCCCAGCCGCAGCAGCACCGGCAGACGCACCGCCGGGTCCGTCTCGGCCCGCCACCGTTCCAGGAGCGGTACGACACCGTCGGCGAGCGGAATGGCCTCCCGCCGCACATCGGGGTCCGGGTCCGCGAGCAGCGCCAGGACCGCGCCCTGGTGGCGTCTCCACGCCGCGGGCCACCCCTCGTCCACCAGCTCCGGCCGGGCCGTCCTGGTCGGGTGCGCGAAAGCCACCAGCAGTCCTACGAGGTCGACTCGCGCGCCCGCCCCCGGGTCGGCGGCGAGCGCCACCACGAAGGGCAGGGCCGCGGTCGCCGCGGAGGGCACCCCGCCGTTGCCCGCGACCAGGCAGGAGTACAGCGGGTAGCAGTACTCCTCCGTCGCGGCCCGGCCCGCGAGCGCCAGCCGCCGCAGCGCGCGAGGCACCTCCTCGACCGGGTGCCGGGGCAGCGCCGACTCGAGCCGGTCCCACGGCACCGCGTCCAGCGCCTCGAGCGATATCCCCGTCACTTCGACCCCCATGACCTCGGAGAACCGGTTCTCCGGCCGTCATCATGCCGCCCGGCGGTGGATCTCGTCGTGCCGTTTTCCCATGGACGTGTCGACCCCGGGTCCATGGGTAGGCGATCACCATCCCCGATCCCTTGGAGGAAGCCATGCAGCGAGGCAGCGACCGGCTGAGCGTCCATCGGGACGAAGAGATGAAACACGAACTGCGGGGCCTGCTCAGGTCGGGTCACCCCACCCGGACCGAGGAGTGGCAGGACCCGGAGCCGACGGCCGACGACGACCCGGAGATCGCGCGCGGCCCCGTGGCACCGAACCGCTCGCCCGACTCCATCGAGACGGTGCGGCTGGAACTCGCCCGGTTCCTGAGCCGTACCGCCTTCCCCGCGGGTCCCCGCGACCTGGCCGACACCCTGCGCGACAAACACGCGCCGGACCCCCTGATCGAGGCCGTGGAGCGGCGCCCGCACAAGGCGCGCTACGCCACGGTCCACGAGCTGGCCGAATCGGTCGTACGCGCCCGGCGGACGCGGTGAACAGCGTGTGCGAGCAGGGACCCAACGCCCTGGTCACCAGCCGCAAGCCGGACGGCCTCGAGGCGTTCGACGAGGCGTTCCTGGAGGCGGTCGCCCGGCAGGCCGCCTAACGGGGTGTCCGCCCTAGGTCCTGTCGTCAAATTCCCGTCGTCCTCCCGGAGGGCGGGGCCACCGGGGATTTTGGACCCGGGCCATCGGGGTGGGGAACCCAACCGGGCCCCCCCGGTGACCCCCCCCCGCCGCCGTGGACCCGCGCCAACCCGGGC
>NZ_JBHVST010000149.1:0-18370 GCF_042885015.1 Streptomyces sp. NPDC058086
CTCGTCCGACAGCGTCAACTCGGCCTTCGGCCGCCCCATCCGTGCCATACAGCAAGCCTATACATATGAACAGAATTCCCGACTCGGAAGACTAGTGCCGTGACCGGATAGGTTCACCGAGGTCTCGTGGTCTGCGGGTGCGTGAGTCACCGCTGCTCCCCGGTTTCGGCTGGTCGCAGGGCTGAACGACCTCGTTTGCATGGTTGTAATCAACTTGCTGCCCGCCCCGTCGGGCGGGCAGGGTCTGGATCATGCTTGATCTACGCACTTTGGAATCAGACGACTGGCCCCTTTGGCGGGAGTTGCGACTGGCCGCGCTTGCTGAGGCGCCCTACGCGTTCGGATCGACGTTGGCCCAGTGGCAGGGCTCCGGCGACCGAGAGGAACGCTGGCGTGCCCGTCTGTCGATACCTGGCGCGCACGATCTCGTCGCGCTCCTCGACGGCCTTCCGGTGGGCATGGCCAGCGGAGTGCCGGGCGAGGGAGCAGAGAACGTGGAGTTGATCTCGATGTGGGTCAACCCCACAGCTCGGGGCAAGGGCATGGGTGACTACCTGATCCAGGCGGTCGAGCGGTGGGCGGCGGAGCGCGGTGCCACGACCCTGCGGTTGTCCGTCATGCCGGACAACCGCAAGGCGACCGCGCTCTACGAGCGGCACGGTTTCACGGACACGGGTGAGCCCGGCGATCTTCTGCCCGATGGCGTTGGCAGGGAGCGGGTCATGGCGAAGAGCCTGGCCGCTGTCTGATCTCCACATCCGGGCACGGCGGGATCCCTCACTTGGTCAGGCTGCGGCGGCGAGGGGGCGTCCGCCCCAGCGAATGCCCTTCTCGCCACGGATGCGGGCGCGTTCGCGGCGCTGTGCCGCCAGGACGTGGGGGTGGCGGGGGTTCTGGTTGCGCCAGCGCAGATAGCGGTGCAACTGGCGGGTCTGGGCCCGTAATTCCCCACCCCTGCGATCACGACTCCCCATGGGGACGGCGAATCCGTCGGTGTGCACTCGGCAGGCGATGACCGGCCTCTACGCTGATCCGATGGGCCAGGTCGCCGCAGATCCGTACTGGAACACCAACGTTGCCCGGCACCCGGGCATCCTCCGGGCTGTTCCCGAGGGGTGCGGCGATGCTCTGGACGTTGGCTGCGGGGACGGGCTGCTGGCACGGAGGCTTGCCGGGCGGGCGAAACACGTCACCGGGATCGACAAGTCGCCGGACATGATCGCCTGCGCACGCGAGTCCTCTGCCGGCCACCCTCAACTCACCTTCGTCGAGGGAGACTTCCTCACGGCGGAACTTCCCGGTGCGCAGTACGGCTTCGTATGCTCGGTGACCACTGTCCATCACATGGACTTCGAGGCGGCCCTCGTCCGTATGCGTGAACTGCTGCGGCCTGGCGGCACGCTGGTGGTGGTCGGTCTGGCCCGTGAGGCGAGCGTGACGGAGTGGGCGGCGTTGATCGCGGCATCTCCGATCGTGCGGATCGCGAAGGTGCTGCGTCGCGCGCGTAGTCCGCAGGGTATGCCGGTCGCCGACCCGCAGATGAGCTATGGGCAGGTGCGGGCTGTTGCCCGGCGGCTACTGCCCGGCGTGCGCTACCGACGGCATGTGCTGCGCCGGTACTCGCTGACCTGGGAGAAACCCGCCCGCTGATCCGGCATCGATGGAGATTTTCACCATCTGAGGCGGTTTGGGCATGGTGGTTCCTCCTTATCGACCATGGGTAGCGCGGAGTCCGGGATCGAGGGCCCTGGTCGTAGCGGAGCTGTCCGTGTTCCTCGGCCCGTGCTTCGGCAGGCCGATGGGCAGCCCGGATGGCAAGGAGAACGTTCGTCGTGGTCGACATCACCGAGATCTACGTCCACTGGTACGCGGGGCGCTCGAAGAGCGCGCTGGCCGCGTCTTTGGGGTGGACCGCAAGAGGGTCAGGAAGTACCTGGCGCCGGCGGAGGCAGCCGGGATCACCCCGGGCGGACCGCCGATGAGCGAGGCCGACCGGGCCGGGCTGCGGCCCATGCCGATGACCTCTACGAGCTGGTCAGCGAGCGGCAGGGCCAGTCCCTGATCATCACCAGCAACCGGGCGTCCAGCGACTGGTATCCCCTCTTCCCCAACCCCGTCGTCGCCGAGTCCCTCCTGGACCGGCTCATCAACACCAGCCACCAGGTCATCATGAACGGCCCCAGCTACCGTCCGAACAAGCGCCCCAAGAACCCCACCGACAAGCCCGCCAAGCCCCCGGTGCGCTAACGCCCGGCCCCTTCCACGTTCCATTCCCGCGGCAGTTCCTCGTCACAGAAGACACAGACGAAGTCCTCCTCCCGAACGATGTTCAGCTGACCGCAGGCGAGACAGCGCCGGAACACCACCTCGTGGGTGAAGCCGGCAGGATGATCAATCCCGGCTGCGTTCAGAGCCTTCGCGACAGCCGGCCACGAGCTGATGTCCGGGCAGTATCCGGTCGACTGGTTACTCACCTCACCGACCACCCACTGCCCGGACTCCTCACGGAAGCTCATCTCTCCGGCACCCAGAACGGGGCCACCGCCAGCACACACCACGTGTTCGCTCCGGCGCGGCGCCAACCGCAGCACACCCGCCGAGTCGATGACGAACGTGAAAGGCTCGGCCAGCTCTACCTCTGTCAAATTCGAAGCCCAGTCGTCGAAGTCCGCCGCCGAGTGGATGCTTCGGCCCTCAGCCTCCGGCCGAACAAGGGCCCGCAGATCACGCGGTCCCACATACCGATAGCTCCACCCCAGCAAGTTCACGCTGGCCAACGTAATGCCCTCGCGAGGCCAGGGCCTGGGGAATTACGTGAACTCAGCCCTGGGGGAATTACGTGAACGTCCACAGCACCGCCAAGGTGCTACGGATGCACCTCTGTCGGATTAGGCGGCGATCGGTTTGCGGTAGCGGACGTACTCGTTCTGGCGCCGGAACCCTACGCTCTCGTAGAGGTCGTAGGACCGGTGCGGATTCGCGGTCCCGGTGTACAACCGGGCAGTCTCTGCACCGTGCTCGCGAAGACATCGCAACCCGTCCAGCAGCAGCGCCCGTCCAAGGCCCAGACGCCTCGACTGTGCCCGGACGCTCAATTCTTCGACTTCGCCCACAGTGGGGTCGTGCCGACGGATGGAACACAGGGCAACCCCGGCCATATTTTCCCCGTCCCAAGCAGCCCGCCAGCAGGTCGGGTCGGCCGTGGCGAGGAAGCTCTCGTACGTCCACCTCTCGGTGAAGGCGGCATCCGCATACGAATCGACGACCGTCCTCCAAGCCGCGCGGTAGCTGCTCGGATCGACCGCACCGACTCGGATGCCAGCCGGCAACGGCTTGCCGTCGGGGAGCTGTCGGAGATCGGCCAACTCCAGCTCTACCAGGCTGAAAACACGCCGGTATCCCGTTTCGAGCAGCAGCGCCGTTGCGTCCTGTCCAGAGGCCATGGCGTTCGCGCCGAACACAGCCGTCTGTGTGGTTCCATGCTGCTGCACGAGCTGGCGGATACGGCTTTCTGCCCAGCTGATCATGGCTGAGCCGATGCCCTGGCCGCGGTGCTCGGGCAGCAGGTAGCCGCGGTGCAGGTACAACCACGTCCCGTCCCGCTCCTGCCACCACCTGATCGTTGAGTAGCCGACGACGCCACCGTCGTGCTCCACCAAGACCTGGTTCTCGGATGGGTCGTCCAGCCTGGCGCAGGATTCGGCGATCTCGGCTGCCGTCGGGAGCCCCTCCACGACCGAGCGGGCGTCGAGCCGATCCCGCGGTGCACAGCCCAGCCGCACAGCGGCCATCGCGCCATGGTCGTCGTGGCCGCGATACGGCCGGAAGACGTAGCCAGGCAACCGTTCCCGCGATGCAGGGCCACTGCCGCCGTTCACGCCCACATCAAGACCCCCGTTACGTTGGATATGCGGTGTCATCGATCACGGAAGCGTAGGCCGTGCCGGTCACACGGCAGAACTCGTTTTCCGCAGCATGACCGTTCGCGGGGACTTGACGGACGAGACGTGGGACCGGCTGCAGCCGTTCCTGCCCATGAGCAACGGCCGGTGCAGCAGGTGGCGGGACCACCGCCAGGTGATCGACGGCCTGTATCGGGTACGGACCGGGGTGCAGTGGCGTGACCTGCCAGAACGCTTCGAACCGTGGAAAACGGTCTACGAACGGCACCGGCTGTGGTCTTTCTCGGCACCGTCACCGTCGCAGCTATCGTCGTCTGGCTCCGCGCGTGATCGCCCGGACAAGTCCTAGGCGGTCAGACCTCGATGTACGCGACGACCACGACGGTGCGCAGTGCGGTGACGAAGTACAGGACGCGGACGCGTTCGATCTCGTCTGCGTACTGGCGCAGTTCGGGGTGGGTGGTGTCGCCGGGGATCGCCTCGCCGATCTCGGGGTCGACGGAGATGGCGACCAGGGCGCGGTCCAGGGCGTGGATCTGGTGTTCGTCGGTGAGGTTCTCCAGCTGCTTCGCGGCTGAGTCGCTGAAGGCGATCTGAGCGCGGCGTCGTCCGGGCGTCAGGCAACGGCCGGGCGCTGGGCTGCCAGGCGGGCGAGGTAGGCCTCGCGCAGTTCCTCCCACGGCGTGCATTCCTCGACCGCCGGCAGTCCGTTGGCTGCGATGTCCTCGAGCGCGCTGGCGAACCGGTCGGCGTCGGCCCGGGTGCGGGCGGCATACGCGCGGACCGCTTCGGCGGCCGCGGGCTCCAACGGCTGGCGTGCGGCCGGTTCCTGACTCATGACGGTCTCCTGCGCATCGTGGTGAGGTCCACGGTAGTGCCGGCCAACGCGGACCGGGAGGTCTTCGAGCGATACCGGGTCGACAGGCTGCTTACTGAACGATCTGTGCAGACGGACCCGGGGACAGCCCTGGTGAGAGGCGGGCTGAGCCGATCGGCGTGACGATGGGGGCGGAGGTGTTTTCGCATGCCCACCGGTGACGTGCTCCTACTCGTCGATGAGAGTGGCCGGGTGATCGAGTGGGGGCGTCCGGCCGAGGAGCTGTTCGGTTGGTCCGCCGAAGAGGCCATCGGCCAGTCCGTGACCGCACTCATACGTGAGCTCGCCGCTGACGGCGATTGGCGGGGGAAGAAGTTCTCTGGCGCGGCCGGGGTACTGGTCAAGCCGGTGTTGCGGGGTACCTCCGTGGTGTGGCAGATGCTCGCAGCGGAGGACACCATGTCGGGGCAGGACGTGGCGATCTTGAAGGCTGCGTTCACCCATTCCCCGGTGGAACTGCACGTCCTCGACAATCAGCTGCGCGTGGTCCGCATGAGCACCGCCACCGGCGGGATGCCTGACACACCAGTGAGGCACCTGCTGGGCAAGCATTTCACCGAGGCGTGTGAACTCGCAGACTCCGAGGAAGAAACCGCTGTGGCGCAAAGGGTCCTGGAGACCGGAGAACCGGTCGTGGACCGGATCGTCCATTGCATCAAGGCACCAGGCCAGCCCGTGCGCCGTATCCAGTCCGTCTCCTACTTCCGTGTGGAGGACTCTCACGGCAATGTGGTCGGACTGGTGGCGTCCACGGTCGACGTCACCGAGCGAGAGCACGCACGGAACCGCCTGGCCCTCCTGGACACGGTCCGCACACGAGTGGGGCACCGGCTGAGCGTGATGGATGTCTGCTGGGAGCTGGTGGAGGCGGTAGTGCCCGCCTTCGCGGGCGTCGCCGACGTCGAGGTGATCGAAGACGTCGTCCGCGGAGAGGACCCTCCCCTGGTACCCGTCCACGGGGACGTTCCATTGCGCCGAGCAGCCTTCCAAGGCCGAATCGCGGGTCACCCGCTCGGAGCCGTGCGGCCCCTGCCGGTCGGCACCCCCTTCTCGGACGTCCTGTCCGACCTTCGGCCGCGCCTCGTGGCGATCGAGGAGGACAGCTCGTGGCTGGCCGCCGACCCGGCCCGAGCCGACGTCATCAGGCGATCCGGTGCCCACTCCCTGATCGTGGCACCACTGGCGTTGCGCGGTCATGCTCTGGGCGTGGTCAGCTTCTACCGCCACCAGCAGGAAGACCCCTTTGAAGAGGAGGATGTCGCGCTGGCGTCCGCGATGTGTACGCACGCTGCGCTCTGCATCGACAACGCCCGTCAGTTCATGCGCGAGTGGATCATCGCGCGCACCGTCCAGCGCAGGCTTCTCCCGCACCAACCGGCCACGCATGCCACCGTGGAGATCTGCCCACTGCACCTTCCCGCTCCGGAGGGTGGCGGCGCGTGGTCCGACGCGATCGCGCTGCCCGGTGCACGGACCGCGCTGATCGTCGGCGACGTGGCAGGGCAAGGCATCGCCGCAGCCATCGCGATGGGACTCCTGCGGACGGCCGTCCATACGCTCGCCGCCCTGGATCTGCAGCCCGACGAGCTGCTGGCCCGCCTCAGCGACACCGCAGCCCGTCTCGTGGCCGCGCGCGCAACGCTTCCTCCCATGGATCCCCTCAACCGCGAGCCGCTCACCGCCGGCTGCATCATCGCGATCTACGACCCGGTCGATCTGACCTGCACCATCGCCCGCGCCGGCCTCCCCGAACCGGTCGCGGTCCTTCCCGACGGCACCTCAGCCGGCTTGCCCGTCCCCCCAGGCCCCCAACTCGCCGAAACGGGCAACGCCCCATTTCCCGCGACCACCGTCAGCCTCCCCGAAGGAAGCACTCTGGCGATGGGCACGGCCACGCTCGCGGACGCGGTCCTGGCACCATCCGGTCCACTGCGCCCGCTCCTGAACGGCGCCGGCACAAGGCCTCTGCCGGACCTGTGCAACGACATCGCGCACGCGCTCACAGCCGGCCACCCGACCGGCGAGAGCCAGATGCTGCTCGCCCGCACGAAGGCGCTGCCCCAGGATCGGATACTGACCCTCGCTCTGCCTGCGGACCCCGAGGCCGCCCCGATCGCCCGCACAGCGGCCCGCCGCCAACTGGAAGCCTGGGGCGTGGACGAGGAAACGGCGTTCACCACCGAGCTCATCGTCAGCGAGCTCGTCGGCAACGCTGTCCGCTACGGCGCCCCGCCCCTGCGACTTCGCCTCGTCCTCGAGCGGATGCTGACCTGCGAGGTCAGCGACACCTCGGCCAGCGCTCCGCAGGTGAAACATGCCCGCACCATCGACGAGACAGGCCGAGGACTGTTCATCATCGCGAGCGTCGCGGAACAGTGGGGCACCCGCTACCAAGCCCAGGGAAAGACCGTCTGGGCAGAGCAACCGGTAGGGGTGTCAGCGGAGCGCCGGAACGGTGCCGGGCGTCCTGCGTGAGCGCGGCAGGGGCTGCCCGCCACGCCGAGCGACTCAGCGAAAAGACCGCAATACGATGGAAAAGGATCGTTTGGGCCATCGCTCGAGGAGTGTCAGGGAGCGACAGAGATGGACACCTGGGACGAATTCCTTCGCTGGGCCACCCCATCGGCACTTCTGACACCAGATGGCACCATCCACTCCCTCAACGCCCCGATGGCCGCGACGCTGGGCAGGCCGGCGCAGCAGTGCGTGGGTTATGACTTTCTCGACTTGCTGCCCGAAACCCAGCGGGCCTCGGCCGAAAGTCTGCTGATACACGGGGCCACGACGAAGACGGTCGCGATGCGTGTGCTGGAGTTCTCCGGACCGGACAGAGCGTCCGTGGTCAGCCTGATCGAGGCCCGGCCGGTGAAGGATCCCGCAAGTCGCGAGCGGCTGGTGTGGGTGCACTCGGTGGACGCGCGAAACGACCCGGGCGGCCTGCTGATCCCGTTCCGGCTGGCGGCCGCAGCCGCGGACCTCGGCCTGTGGATGTACGCACCCCGGACGCGCCGACTGGACTGGCTGGGTGGCGCACCCGCCCTGGCCTCGCTGTTCCCGCATTCCTCGACGTCCTTGGCCAGGGTGGTCCGGCGGGTTCACCTGGATGACCGGGAGGCCCTGAGACGGCTCGTGCGCTCGACCGCAGCCCAGTCCTCCTGGACCAGCCTGCGGTTCCGTACCGAGAACAACGGGTGGAACCACATCGCCTGCCAGACCCGTCGGATCCAGCTGGGCTATGGCGGCCCTGAACAGGTCTTCGGGGTGATCCGCGACGACACCCTGCTCGAGGCGGGCCGACAGGAAGCGCTGGCCACGCTCTGGGCCGAGCGGCAGCGTGCCGACGAGATCGCCGCCTTCTCCGCCGCCCTGATCACCGCCGCCACCGAGCAGGAACTCCAGCAGGTCGTCCTCACCCGGGTCGCCGCGACCTTCGGCGGCACCGGCGCCGTACTTACGCTCGTCGACGGTGAGACAGGGCGGCTGCATGCCTCCTCCGATGCCAGGATCGACCCGCGGCAGGTCAACGGCATGGAAGGCGTGTCTCTGGATGAGCCGCAACCGCTGACCTGTGCGATCCGAACCGGCACGGCGCACTTCATCTCCAACCACGAAGAACTCATACGCGACTGGCCGCAGACAGCCAGTGTTCCGTGGCTCGGCTCCTTCGTCGCCGTTTCGATCGCCCCTCTCAGTCCGGTCGGCGACCAGCCGCTCGGGGCCTGGGCGGTGACCTACGACAGCGAGCACCACTCGCCCCCGGACGAACGTGCCCTCATGAGTACTCTGGCCGACCTGGCAGGCCAGGCACTCAGACGCATCCGATTGCAGCAGGCCCGCGTCGAGCTCGCCGCGGCACTCCAGCAGAGCATGCTGCCCACGCTGCCCGAGCATCTTCCGGGCCTGGAGGTCGCCGCCCGCTACCGGCCAAGCCGCGACGGGCTCGACATCGGCGGGGACTGGTACGACGTCTTCGTGATGCCCGGCGGTGCGGTGGCCCTGGAGATCGGCGACAGCCAAGGGCACGACGTGGATGCCGCTGCCTTCATGGGACAGGTACGCACCTCCATCCGCGCGATCGCCCCACACGAACCGGAGCCGGCCACCGTGCTGACGCGCACCAACGAACTGCTCCTCACGATGAACGCCGCACGATTCGCCAGCTGCACCATGCTCTACATCGGTCCACGCGAAGGACAGGTCACCGGCACCAGCGCAGGCCATGTGCCGTTGCTCTGCGTACGCGAGGACGGCAGCAGCGACATCCGCGAGCTGCCGGGCGGTCCGGTGTTGGGAGTCCTGTCAGGCACCGACTACCGCGAGGAGACCTTCACGCTCGAGGAGGGCACCGCGCTGATCATGGTCACCGACGGTGTGGTCGAAGGACCGGGCCTCACACTGGACGACGGCCTGGAGCGGGCCGGAACACTGGCCGCCCAAGCCCTCCACGACGGGCTGAACGCCGAGGCAATCGCTGACCGAATCCTCGACGCCGCGGTCGCAGTGGACCACCTCGACGACGTGGCCGTGCTGGTCATCAGGCGCATATGACGACGCCCTTCGTGAAAGCAGTGCGTTCGAGCTCCAGTTCATAGCGCGGCAGCGTACGGCTACCGCGCGTTGCGGGCCGGACCTTTCCAGGTCATCGGTCGCCTTGGCTCTGACTGCGGCGGTGCCCGGCTACTGGCGGGTGAGCCCGGCGGGATCGATGTCGACGGGGAACGGTGCGTGGATCCGGGTGGTTGCTCCGGCGAGGGCGGGGGTGGTTTCCACGTACCGGCCTGCGTGCAGTTCGCTGACGATCAGGCGCGGTGCGGGGTCGAACTCCAGGCGCCAGAAGTGCGGGATGGCCGCCTCGGCGTAGAGCAGGGGCTTGAACTTGCGGTCCATGGTCTTGTTGCCCGGGGAGACGAGTTCGACCACGAGCTGGACAGCGTCGGCGTCCACGCTGACGGTGTCCTCGACGGTGGCGCCGGCGTCGGTGACCACCAGGTCGGGCACCACCAGGCCGGACGGCAGGGTCACGTTGATGGCTTCGAGGACTTCCACCGGTGCGCCGGCCGCGCGGGCCGCGGCGTCGAGGATGACGTGGAGCCGGAAGCTCGCCCGCTGGTGACGGACTCCAGGCGCGGGCGACATCACCAGGGACTCTCCCAGCAGCTCAAAACGGGTCGTACGGTCCTCGGGCAGCGCCAGGACGTCGGCGACGGTCCACGGACCGGTGTGGTCAGTGGCAACGCTCATTGCCTCCACCTCCTCTGCTGCGAACGCCACCTTCAGTGTGGCCTAGGCCGGCCACTGCTGTCCCCCGTCGCAGCACCGCGAGAGCCGCTCGCTGCGGCGAACCCGATGTTGCGGGGCAAGAGTATGACAGTCGTTATAGGAGACTGTAACCTGAAGCCGTCTATAACGACTGTCATAGGAGAGTGTCGTGACGATCATTACCGTGAACAGCCCCAAGAGTCGCCTGAGCCTGGAGCAGCGCCGCACGCTGGCCGAGGCGCTGACGGACGCGGTGCTCGTGCCCGAGGTGGGGCAGTTCGCTCCGCCCGCGCGGGTCGGGTTCCAGGTGCACTTCGTCGAGCGTGAGCCCGACATGATGGCGATCGGCGGACGGCTGCTCGAGGACATCGGCCCGGACGCCGACGTCATGGTGATCGACGTGGCGGTGATGGACGGGGACTGGCGCCAGGAGGTCAGGACCGCCGTCATCGAGCGCGTCCTGGCGGCGCTGGCCGACGCCTGCGGCCTCGCCGAGCCGTCGCCGACCTGGTGGGTCAACTTCCGCGTCATCGACGAGGGCAGCTGGGGCTCCAGCGGCGGCGTGCTGTCCGTCCTCTCCCTCCTCGACACCCGTGTGTTCACCGAGGAGAAGGTCAAGGCCATCCGCGCCGCGCTCGGCGCGTGACCCGGATGCTCGTGCGTCCGTCCTCATCGAGCAGGGCGGACGTACAGGCCGGAGCGCTCTGCGTGGTCGGCTCGACCATCCCCCTGTCCGGCGGCGCGGCCGAGACACAGGGCTCAGGACAAGCCGAGCGCAACGGGGCGTCGGCTGGCGACCCGTTCAGTCCTTGATCGCGGCGGCGATGAGGACCTGCAGCTGTTCCGCGGTGCGATCGAGCGGCGCAGTGCTGCGCTTGGCCCGGCACATGGCCACCGTGCCCTCGACGGCCGCGACGATGAGCGTCGCGAGCTGCGTGGCCTGCCCGGCTTCGGCGCCGTGCTCCCGCAGGGAGGCGGCCAGCAGGTCCTCCCACTGCTCGAAGACCTCGGCCGCGGCGGCCAGGGCGGGTGGAATCTCGTCCTCCGGTGGCTCCTCGATGGCCACCGCCAGGACGGGGCAGCCTGCGTGGAAGTCGCTCTCGACGACGATCTTCCGCCACAGCCCGAGGAACGCCCGCAGCCCCGCGGCCGGCCCCGCCTCCAGCTCCTTGCGCAGGCTTCCCGCGACCCACTCGCCGGTGAACCGGATGGCCTCCGCGGCCAGTTGCTGCTTGCCCTCGGGGAAGTAGTGGTACGTCGAGCCGAGCGGCGCCTTGGCGTGCTTGGCCATCTCCCGAATGCTCGTGGCGCTCAGCCCGCGCCGACTGATCATGTCGGCGACACCGGCCACGATCCGCTCCCGCGACGGCGCACCGCTCTTGACCATCTCGCACACCTCTCCGGTCTGGCTATAACAACCGTCATAGTCTACCGTGATCGATGTCTATAACACTCGTCATAGGAGCTGCCATGCCCATGATCCGGCTGACCGTGCCCGCCGGCGCCCTCACCGCTGAGGGCCGCACCAGCGCAGCAGCGCGACCTCGCGGCCGTGCTGCTGCGCTGGGAAGGCGCGCCCGACACCGCCTTCTTCCGCGCCCAGGCGTGGAGCTACCTGATCGAGCTGCTCGAAGGCGCCCAGACCACCGCCGAGGACGACGCGCCCCGCTTCCTCGTGGAGGTGACGGTGCCGCAGGGGGCGCTGTCCGAGCGGCGCAAGACCGGGCTGGTCGAGGACGCGACGAAGACGGTCCTGTCCGCCGCCGGCCTCGCCCCGGACGACGCGCTGCGGGTGTGGGTCCTCGTGCATGAGCAGCTGGACGACACCTGGGGCGCGGGCGGCTCCGTCATCCGCTACGCCGATCTCGTCGCCCTGGCGAAAGGGCAGCAGACCGATGCGTGAACTGACCTACGTCGCCCGGAACTCGGTCGAATGGCGCGAGGCCCCCGATCCCGAACTTCGGTCCGACCAGGAAGCGATCGTCGCCCCGGTGGCCGCGACCTCCTGCGACGTCGACACCGCGATCCTGGCCGGACACGGCTTCATCGACCCGCCGTTCGCCCTCGGCCACGAGTGCGTGGCCCGGGTCGTCGACGTCGGCGACGCCGTCACGACCGTGGCACCCGGCGACCTGGTGGTGGTGCCCTGGTCGATCAACTGCGGTACCTGCGACCACTGCCGCACCGGGCTGACCGCCCACTGCACCTCGATCCCGCACATGGCGATGTACGGAGCGCCGATCGGCGGCAACTGGGGCGGGCTCTTCTCCGACCTCGTCCACGTCCCGTACGCGGATGCCATGCTGGTCCCCCTGCCGGCCGGCCTCGACCCGGTCGCCATGGCCTCGGCCAGTGACAACTGGCCCCTGTCCTGGCGCCTGGTCGCACCCCACCTCAAGGCCCGCCCCGGCGCCCGGGTACTGGTCGTCGCCCGCGGCAGCATCGGCCTGTACGTCTGCGACATCGCCCGCGCTCTCGGCGCCTCCGACGTCCTGTACGTCGACCCCGACCTCGCACACCGCAAGCTCGCCGAGAGCTTCGGCGCCCGCACCGCCGAGACACTCGAACCGATCCGCCACGGCTTCGACCTCGCCGTCGAGGCCACCGGCCGCGTCGACCAGCTCACCCTCGCCCTCAAGTCCCTTGCCCCCGAAGGCATCTGCGAATCGGCCGGCAACCACTTCCGCCCCGGCGAACTGCCGCTCCTCGACATGTACCTCACCGGCGTCACCCTGCGCACCGCCCGCGACAACGTCCGCCACCACCTCCCCAACGCCCTCAACCTTGCCGCCTCCGGCACCGTCGCACCCGAACGCGTCGTCTCCCACGTCCTCGACTGGGAACAACTCCCCGACGCCCTGCCCGAGAAACACCTCAAGCCAGTCTTCGTCCGCGACACCGCCCTCCCCCAGATCGCATCCTGACCAACGGCACCGCAGCCCGCGACCCCCGCACACAGAGACACCTGATGACCTCGCCCCTCACCACCCCAAGCACCACTCCACACGATCCGGCAGGCAAGGACCTCGCACGCCAACGGGAGGCAATCGCCACCCTCGGCCACGAACTGCGACTGCTCGTCGACGCCACCGTCCGCACCACCGCTTCCCCGGAAACCCTCCACCGCATGGCAGACGGCGACGGCATCTTCATCTCGCCAGCCCCTGAAGTCGCCCGCTTCCTCTTTCCGGCTCTCAGGACGCGATGAGCCGCCGTCCGGTGAGGCGCCGGGCAGCACCGGAATGATGGCCAGTGGCTCCCTATGAACTCAACACGCTGGACTTGACAGGGAACAGATCTTGTCTCGTGGTGTCGTTCGTCGTGGGCCGTACTTTGCGGGCTGGCGGCGGTCGGCTGGGGGTCGCGGCGGATCGCTGAGCGGTTGGGCAGGCCGGTGACGACGGTGCGGGGCTGGCTGCGGCGCTGGTCACGCCGGGCCGGGCAGGCGGCGGCGGTGTTCACCGCCTGGCTGGTCGCGCTGGCCGACGACCCGGCGACGATGCTGCCCGCTCCCGCGGGCGCCTGCAGCCGGGGTGGTCTCCCGCTCACCGAACGTCATGAACCAGGTGGTCCACGCGACAAGGGCTGTGCCCAGGCCTACGAGCGTCACGCGCAGCGCGCGGATCGCACGATGCGCATGGACGCCCACCGTGCCCGGCGCAGACCCCAGCACCTGGGCCGCTTCCGCTTGGGTCATCCCCAGTTCCCTCAGCAGCATCACCCTGCGCTGCTGCAGCGGCAGGTCACTCAGTGCCTCGTCGATTACGTGCCGCAGCTCGGCCTCGGCGACGGAGTGGACTGCCGGTTCGTTCTCCAGGCGCACGTCCGCGTCGAGCGAGGCGTAGCCCATGCCCTTGGCGTGGCGCTCCGCCGCCCGCTTGATCTCGTTGCCCATGCATGCGTAGACGTACGCGCGTACGTTGTCGATCGGCTCGGCGATGGCCAGCACGGACTTGAGGGCGTTCTGCACAACGTCCTGCGGATCCGCCGACGACTGCGGCACCCCGCGGTCGCGCAGCCGGCTCCCTGCGTAGCGGACCAGCTTGCCGTACCGCTCCTCGACCAGAGCCCCCAGCGCCTCGGCGTGCCGCGACCGCAGCCGCCCCTTCTGATCAGTCACGTCGCCCCCGCTTACCCGTCCGGCGCCCCTTGCCCGCCCACACGTCCGACTTCCCCGTCGCCCGCATCATCTCGGCCTTGCCCGCCGCGCGGTTGCGGAACGCGAAGCTCTTCAGCACGCTCTTCAACGACGGCGCGAAGAGCAGTACCAGAAACACAAGGACCTCAACACCCGTCAACTCCACCGGACCTCCTTCGCTCCGCGGCCCAGCGCCTCACGGTGAAGCAGCGGCCGTACGCACGCTGAGAGGCATACGGCCGCCGGATTCTTTACACAGACTTCTAGATCCTTCGGTCGGCGTCTTGGCGCACGGCGAGACCTGACCGTCCCGACGCGTGCGTTCCGGTGATGGGGTTCCGTAATTTCAAGGCTCTGTCCGCAGTTCCGTGAAACGGGTACCGGCAGGGTGGCCAGGATCGATTGTCATCGGCTCGTGGCAGAGTGCGCGGTCATGGAGATCGACACGTTCTGGGACGTCATCGAAGCCGCGCAAGCCGGGGCTGCCACAACGGGCGAGCCATTTGACGAGGTTCTCGTCAAGCAGCTCGCAGAGAGACCGCGGCAGGAGATCCTGGAGTATGCGGAACGCTTCGATGAGTTGCATGACGCCCTGTATCGCTGGGATGTGTGGGCGGCTGCTTACCTCATCGGGGGCGGGTGCTCCGACGACAGTTTCATGGACTTTCGCGCCGGTGTGATCGCCTTGGGCTGTCAGTGGTACCAGCGCGTGGCCGCTGACCCCGACAGCCTCGCTGCGCACCCTGATGTCGTTCAGGCGGCGAACGTCCAGGACCGTTCCGAGGTGCTGTTCTACGAGGACGTGAGCTATGCAGCCAGCGGGGCGTTCGAACGGATCACGGGTGATGCGGATGCCTTCTACGAAGCCCGGCGCAGTTTCCGCGGGGCTGACACAGAGAGCGACAACACGGTTGATATGGGCGAGGATTTCGACTTCGACGACGACAGGGAGATGAGCCGTCGGCTTCCCCGTCTGGCCGCCCTGTTCCTTGGCACAAGCCCCTGAAAAAGGGGCTCCAGCCGTTCCGTGATGCTCATGGCTGGGTGAGGATGCGGGCTCGGAGGAGTTCGAACGAGGCCCTGCCGTACATGGCTCGTTTGAGTGTTTTCACGCGGTTCACGTGTCCTTCGACCACACCGGAGCTCCACCGGAGGGTGAGTCCGGCGGTCACTGCGTCGAGGTCCTGGCGGAGGAAGCCGGCGAAGCCCTTCATGGGCTTCGGCGCGTCCTGCTCGGCCTGCCGGATCCACGCCAGCAACAGATATCCGCGCTGGTGACGGACCAGATCGGCGAACGCCCGAGCAAGATCGCAGGCCCGGGTGATGTCCGGGCAAGCGAGCCGGACTTGGAGGAGTCGATCGCCATCACCTGTCGACGGCGGACGTCGTTTCACAAGAGATCGCGTACTGGGACCGAACCTGATGCGCGACGGCTTTACGAAGGTAGAGAAGATGACCACGCTGACCCACCACATCGACCACGAACTCATCCAGGCCGCGGCCCACGTCGCGCGCACTCGCTGTCGGGGCGACAACCACACCATGGCGGCCGCAGCCCGTGCCCAGGACGGCCGGATCGTCACCGCAGTGAACGCCTACCACTTCACCGGCGGCCCCTGCGCCGAGCTGGTTCTCCTCGGCGCGGCAGCCGCCCAGGGCGCCTACGAGCTGGACACGATCGTCGCCGTGGGCGACCGCGACCGGGGGGTCGTTCCTCCGTGTGGACGGTGTCGCCAGGTCCTTGTCGACTACTTCCCGGCCCTGAAGGTCATCGTAGGGGCAGCTGACCGCCTCCGGACCGTCTCCATCACCGACCTGCTTCCCGAAAGCTACATCTGGGCCGACCACCAGCTCGACACTGAGCAAACCGAACCACTCAGCACGAGCTGACACCGCCAGACATAAACAGGGCGAACGTCGCCTGACGCGGCACTAGGGCCTGTGTGACGTCGTGATCAATCTTGCCGATCCGGATCCGCCTGGAAGGCGGATCCGGTAGGAAGACGATCGTGACGCGCAGGCAACTCACCGACAAGCAATGGAAGTTGATCGAGCCGTTCCTGCCGATAGGCGAGTACGGCCCGTACCCCGAGCGGCTGCGGGAGCAGTTCGAGGGGGTGATCTGGCGGTTCCGCACCAGCAGTCAGTGGCGGGAGATGCCGGGTGAGTTCGGCCCGTGGCCGACGGTCTACGGCCGCTTCCGGGTCTGGAGGGACGCCGGCGTCTTCACCGCACTGCTGGACGGCGTGATCGCCGAGTCCGCCCGCCAGGGGAAGACGGACGTGTCCCTGGTCAGCGTGGACTCCACCACCGCCCGCGCCCACCACGACGCTGCCGGGATGTGCATGGACAAGGAGGTCATGGACGCCCTTGAGGAAGCCGCCGCCGACCAGGAACGGGCCCGGCAAAAAGGGGCGGCCCGCCAGAACAGAACGGACAGGACGGAAGTGAGGACCCCGAGCGGGAAGAGCGGCGGCACATCAGGCGACGGCGCAAGCTCCGCTTGAAGGAAGCTCTGCTCGGCAGGTCCCGTGGCGGGCTGACGAGCAAGGTTCATCTCGCCGCGGACCGCAAGTGCCGTCCGTTGTCGCTCGTCCTGACCGCAGGACAGGCCGCCGACAGCCCGCAGTTCGTCCCCGTGCTGGAGAAGGTGCGGGTCCGTCTGCCTGCCGGCCGTCCCCGCACGCGGCCTGGCGCTGTCGCCGCGGACAGGGCCTACTCATCCCGCGCTAACCGTTCTTACCTGCGGAAACGCAACATCAAGGCAGTCATCCCGGAGAAGAAGGACCAGGCCGCCAACCGGAAGAAGAAGGGCAGCCGGGGCGGCCGACCCGTCAGCCACGACGCCGATCTCTACAAGGAGCGGAACACCGTCGAGCGACTCATCAACAAGCTGAAGGCCTGGCGGGGCATCGCGACTCGGTACGACAAAACACCCGAGAGCTATCTCGCCGGCCTCCACCTCCGCGCCTCGATGATCTGGATCAACGACCTCCTGAAGGCAACCGATTGATCACAACGTCACACAGGACCTAGTTCCGGATCGAGTTCGTGCAGGAACCACAACAGCCGGTTGGTCACCTTGGTGCGCTGCTGCACCAGCTGGGAGCGGTAGTCCGCCAGGAGTTTGACCTCACGGGCGGGGCCGTCGAGGGCGGCGCGCGGCAGGTCGGGCTCCCGCAAGGCGGCTCGGGCCACTGCCTCGGCATCGATCGGGTCGGACTTGCTGCGCTCGCGCGCCGAACGGCGGGCCCCGGCCATCAGCCGGGTGTGGACGCGGACGACCTGGTGACCCGCGGTCAGCAGGTCGGCTTCGAAGCGACGGGTGAGATGCCGGCAATCCTCGACTGCAACCAGGACCTGTGGTCCGTACCGGCCGATCCACAACAGAGCCCGGCCGTGCCCGGCTGCGGTGGCCGGGACCGTCAGCTCATCTTGGAAGCGGCCCAGTTCATCAACCGCGACCAGGGTGTGCGTCCGCTTGTGTCCGTCTACACCGATGACTGTCATCGCACCCTCCCAGCAGACTGTCCGGGGACAGACCCTCCACGGGGGCACGCCTCAATCGGGCCGCACGGCAGATTCCTATCAAGCCACACCACAGAGGGCACCGAGCCGACGGGGCGGCACATCGGAGACAAGCCACCGCATACGGGGCAGCAAAATAGCGAGCCAACCCCGCCGACTCCACCAGAGTGCCACCGCGACGGGCCTCCGGCACGGCTCACACTGCCATTGAGGCGAAATACTGGGCCACCCGGCGCAGGATCTCCCGCTCGAGTTCCCACTCCTTCTCGGCCTTGCGTAACCGGCCGAGTTCGGCCCGGAGCCTCGCCAGTTCCTCGTCCCGATCCTCTGCCGCCTCGTCACCACGGACCTGCCCACGGCCGGCGACCTCGTCGGCCTGCCGGACCCAACTGCGCAGCGTCTCGCCGGTCACCCCGACGTCCGCGGCGACCGCGGCATACGTCCGCTTCCCGCCCCCACGCGGTACAACGCCACCGCGTCGTTCCTGAACTCCACCGGATATGGAGACTTCCGTCCCACCAGGACACCCTTCCTCGGACCTACAAGATCCATTGTCAGAGTGTCCACACCACGGACTCTGCTGGTCTTTTCACGGAGAGTCTTGCGTGATCTTCGTGAGGACGGGACGGTGAGGGCGGATAGGCGTTCGCGGGGATCCGGTGGGGG
>NZ_JBHVST010000150.1:0-18348 GCF_042885015.1 Streptomyces sp. NPDC058086
GGACGTTGGCAGTCCGGGTGCGTGAGGCGCTGGGTCCGCTGTTCTCGGACGGATCCTTCGCTGAGGCGTTCTCGGCCCGGGGGCGTCCGGCCGTGTCGCCGGGGGCGCTGGCGCTGGTCTCGGTGCTGCAGTATGCCGAGGGACTCACCGATCGGCAGGCCGCTGACCAGGTGCGGGCTCGCATCGACTGGAAGTATCTCCTCGGCTTGGAGCTGGACGATCCGGGGTTCGACTTCTCCGTCCTGAGCGACTTCCGTGCCCGGCTGATCGGGCACGGGCTGGAGGGGCATGTCCTGGACCTGGTTTTGGCCAGGTGCTCCGAACTCGGGCTGCTGCGTGCAGGGGGCCGGCAGCGCACCGACTCCACCCATGCCCTGGCAGCCGTGCGGACGCTGAACCGGATGGAGTTCGTCGGTGAGACCTTGCGCGCGGCGCTGGAGGCACTGGCCGCAGCCGCCCCGGCATGGTTGTCCCCGCAGGTCAACGCCGACTGGGTCAAACGCTACGGCGCCCGGATCGACTCCTCGCTTCCCCAAGGGCGACAACGTCCGTCAGGAGTGGGCCGAGCAGGTCGGCCGGGACGGCTTCAGCATGGTCTGGGACCGCACCCGCGCCCATAACCGGCTCCGCTCACACCTGCGCGAGTACTATCCCGCGGTCCTCGAGGCGTTCGCAGTAAAGCGCGAGCGGCTGCTGTCCCGGGAGGCCCGCACGATCCTGGCGATCGCACCCACTCCGGCCGAGGCCACCCGGCTGACCCGAGGACGGCTGCGGACCGCCGTCACCAAAGCCGGGCGTCAACGTCGCATCGACGCCGAGACCGACCGGCTGCTCGAAGTGTTCCACCAGAGCCGGCTCCGCCAGCCCGCCCTGGTCGAGAAAGCGATGGGCCGGCAGACACTCGCTCTCCTCGCCCAGCTCGACGCAGCCTGCCAGGCATGCGACGACCTCGCATCCGACTTCCGTGAGGGTGCTGTACGCGGTCGCAGCCACGCTCAACAGTCGCCCCCGCAAGAGTCTCGGTTGGAAGACACCCGCCGAAGCCCTCAACGACCATCTACTATCGATCAAATAAGCCGGTGTTGCATCCACTGGTTGAACCTGGTGAATATCAGTCCCGGCGTTTCATGCGGGCCTGCCGCCGGCTCGGCGTGACTCAGTCCATGGGCCGTGTCGGTTCATGTTTCGACTGTGAGGATGATCGGGTGCCGCTTCGGGCGGTGGCCTGACCCGTGTTTCGACTGGCGTTATTGCCTTGGCGTTGATCTGTCGGCCACTGCCTGGAGCGGTACTCGCTGCCGCCGGGCAGGGGACGTGTCCCGATAGGGGCCTCGCGACAGGCACCGTCACAGTCTTGACCGCCCCGGCCCGGCGACGGCCACCCGCACCCGAGGCGATCAGGAGACAGGCGACCTTGCCCAGCATCACGCAGTCCACGACCCCGTGTCACATCCCGGCCGACACCGCCGAAGAAGTCCTACTCGGCGTCGACACCCACAAAGACATACACGCCGCGGCCGTCATCACCACGCTCGGTGCCACCCTCGACGGCCGCAGCTTCCCGACAACCGCCGAGGGCTATCGCCAGATCGTGGCCTGGGCCCGATCCTTCGGCGTGCTGCGGCGCGCCGGAGTCGAGTGCACCGGCTCCTACGGGGCTGCCCTGACACGCCACCTGCGGGCCGAAGGAATCGAGGTGACCGAGGTCAACCAGCCCGACAAGGCCGCCCGACGGCGTCACGGCAAAACCGACGCCATCGACGCCGAAGCGGCTGCCCGCGCGGTGCTGTCCGGACGTGCCACGGCCGCGGCAAAGGCGAGTGACGGCCCGGTGGAGATGCTGCGACTGTTCAAACTGGCCAAAGGGTCCGCGATCAAGTCGAGGACCCAGGCCATCAACCAGCTCAAGAGCGTCCTGGTCTGCGCCGACGCCGAACTTCGCGAGTCCCTGGCCGGACTGAGCAACCCGAAGCTGTTCCAGCAGTGCGCCGTACTCGCGGAGCCGGAGATCTCCGGGCCGGCAGGGGCCGCGCGTCACACCCTCAAACTGCTGGCCCGCCGCATCCAGAACCTGACCGAGGAGATCAACGACCTGACCGAGCGGATATCCGAAGCGGTCACCGCGAGCACTCCTGGCCTCCTCGAAGTCCACGGCGTCGGCCCGGACAGCGCGGCAGCCCTGCTCATCGCGGCCGGCGACAACCCCGAACGCCTCGACAACGAGTCGTCCTTCGCCTCTTTGTGCGGCATCAGCCCGGTCGAGGCCTCATCCGGCAAGACCCAGCGCCGCAGACTCAACCGAGGCGGCGACCGTCAGGCCAACGCCGCCCTCTTCCGGATCGTCCTCAGCCGCCTGCGCTGGGAGAACCGCACCCAGGACTACATGCGACGACGCCTCGCGGAGGGCAAGACGCGACGCGAGATCATCCGCTGCCTCAAGCGGTACGTCGCACGAGAGATCTACCGGCTCATCGTCCCTGCAAATCCTGCGGCAGACGGCACGGGCCCAGCCCGAAACGCCGCTTGACATCCATAGGGGCATCAACGCCGTCAGCGAGGCGTTCAACAGCGTGCTCAAGGTCGAGTACGTCCACCGGCGCGCCTTCGCCACCCGCACCGAGGCACGGCTGAAGATCGCCACCTGGATCACCGGCTTCTACAACACCCGTCGGCTACACAGCGTGTGCGGATACCGGAGCCCGATCGACTACGAACGAAACCATCACGCCGACTCCACCATGGAGTTGGCCGCTTGAAAGACCTCCACGGCGCGAGGGGATTGACATGCTCGGCCAGCTCCACCACTGCCTGACCAACCACCAGAAGTTCGACGAAGCCATCGCTTTCAGCACCCCCGCGCCAACCCTCCTTGCGGCAGCTGCTTGACCCGCAAGCCGCATGGGGTGTCTTGTCGGCATGTAGGCGTTGCGGCTTGAAGTAGCGGCCGTTGTGGGGGTCGTGTCTCGTTTGGTGACCCATGATCATGGGCTTCAGGGCGAGGCTGTCGTGGACGTTGGCGGCCGAGAGGCCGACGAGGAGGGGCAGTCCGTTCGCGTCCGACAGGACGTGCATCTTGGAACCCGGCTTGCCCGGTCCACGGGGCTCGGACCTGTGAGTTCGCCCCTTTTTTAGCCCGGACATGGGCGGAGTCGAGGACGGCGCGGGAGAGGTCGAGCAGGCCGGCGTCGTCGAGCCGGTGCAGGATCTCTTCGTGCAGTCGGCCCCAGACGCCGGCTCTTGACCAGATCAGGAACCTGCGGTGGGCCGTCGACTTCGATACCCCGAAGCACGGTGGCAGTGCCCGCCAGGCGCATCCGCTGACCAGGACGTAGATGATCGCGGCGAACAGCGTCTCATCAGGTGTGTCCTGCGTCCCGCCACCCTGCGGCCGTACCTTCGAAGGTGGGATCAGCGGCTTCGCGATCTCCCACAGCCCGTCCGGAACAATCCAACTCCACGTACCCCGCCCCATGCCGGACCCAACGACCGAACCCCACATAGGACACGGTCTTAGGCGGCTGCACTCACGTCGTCGACGAGAGCCTCCCTCACCTCGCCAGCGGCTTGTCGAACACCATTGGGAATCAATTGCAGCTTCACAACCATCGGCCACCTCGCTGGGTGGGGAACAAGAGCAGGTCTGGGGAACGAGGTGAGCGCTGGTGGAGAATTTCAGTTCAGAGAGCCCCAACACCGCGGCGTCAGGACCGCCGGTGTTGCGACGACCGGTTGAGTCCGGGCAGTACACTAGCGTGACGTTCCGTCCACCGGACCAGAGCAACTGCAGTCTCTGTCGGTGCCGGGGGCGGTTCACGACACCGCGCCACCTCCAGTTGGCTTGGCGCCAGTTCACTTGCTCGGTCCGGAACCCCACTGTCGCTGCATGTAATACACAAGTGCCCAGGCGAGTTGCCAGCCGTGGGTCTCGAATCCCTCATCTGTCGACTGCTTGGCCACCGCGAACACAGTGGAGCGCGCCGAATCGATCCACGTCTGAGCCTGATGGCGATCGCGGAACGTCTGCGGACTGCTGCCCGCGACGGGCGGTGCGAGGGGAAGCCTGGGAAGACTCGGCGACAGACACAGCGCGGCGCTGTGAGCAGTGTGCACATAATGGTCGAACAGCCTGTGCACTGCGTCACGTCGTTCCTCAACAGACTCGAATTCCTCGGTGAGTTCAGTGGCGTAATCGCGGAGCAGGTCGTGGAGGGTGTAGGTCTTCGGCGCGTATTCAAGCAGGAGGTGAGCGCGTGTCAGCTCGGCGAGCAAGAGCTGAGTCTTGGCTGGTGCGATACCCGCGAGGCTGGCCGCTGCTGAAATCGTCAAGCTGGGCCCGGGGTGCAGGCCCAGTAGCCGGAACAGCCGGGCGGCCGGCGATGTCAACACTTGGTAGGACCACGAGAAAGCGGCGCGAGCGTCCGTGGTGGGATCGCTACCGACGAAAGCATCCAGACTTCCCTTGGCTTCATTTAGCTCCGAGGCGATGGTGGACAACGGAAAGTCGGCGTGGACGGCAGCGCGGGCTGCCACGATGGCCAGCGCCAGGGGCAACCGTCCGCACGTGTCAACGATGTCCTTCACCACCTGTGGTTCGGATGCCACGCGCGCTCCACCGATACGCTCGGCCATGAAGACGGCGCCCTCTTCCTCGCTGAGAACCTCAAGGGTGAACGGATGCGAACCGTGTGTGGCGACGAGTCCCGTCAGCTGATCACGGCTGGTGACGATTACCAAGCAACCAGGGCTGCCGGGCAGCAAGGTGCGTACATGATTGCTGTCTCTCACGTTGTCCAGCACGATCATCAGCCGCCGGTTGGCCAGGACGCTGCGATACAGCGCCGCCTGCGCGTCCACATCCTCCGGGACCTGCTTGGGGGGATAGTCAAGGGCGGAGAGGAAGGCTCGGATGGCTGCGGATGCGTCGACCATCTCGCCGGCGGGATCGAAACCGCGGAGATTGATATAGAGCTGTCCGTCGGGGAACTGGTCCGCCACAGTGTGCGCAAGCCGTACCGCGAGCGCGGTCTTGCCAACGCCGGCCATACCCCCGATCGTGATGACGGCCGATGGCTCGTGAGGTGCGGGGACCAATGCTTGCGCGCGGGCGAGTTCCCTCGAGCGCCCCGTGTAGATGGGCAGGTCGGGCGGCAATTGTCGCGGCCGAACGTAGGGGGTCTCGCGGGAAGTGCCGGGCTGCCTCGCAGCACGCTTGTCGGCGGGCCGGGCACCGGCTCCCGGCGTCCCTGCGGTCAACTGTTCTGCGGCCGCCGCCGCGCCAAATGAACCGCCGCCGACCGTCCTGCGGGATTCGCAGGCGCGAGGATCCGTACGGAGAATGCCTGTGACGTCGATGCGTGCGTCCGTCCCGTCAGCATAGTCCGGGCGCGCCAGCGTCGGGTCCGAGGCCAGTATCCGGGCGTGGAGTTCCCTCAGCTCGGGCCCTGGTGAAGTGCCCAGTTCCACTGACAGAATCCGGCTCGTCCTGCGGTAGACCTCCAACGCCTCGGCTTGTCGGCCACATCGGTACAGCGCCAGCATCAACAGGGCATGCAGCCGCTCTCGCAGCGGGTTAACGTCGCACAGCGCGGCGAGTTGGCCTACCACTTGATCATGACGGCCCAGCTGAACATCGAGGTCCAGGCGCGTTTCGAGGACGCTCAAGCGCCGTTCGGACAATCGCGCGCGTTCGGCCTCGGCGAGAGGGCCGGGTATCCCGGCCAGAGGGTGGCCCTGCCAGATATCGAGAGCTCGTGCCAGCAGGCTCGCAGCCTCGGCGTGCTCGCCCCTACTCCTGAGGCGTGCGGCCTCGGAGACCCCTGCCTCGAACTCGATTATGTCCAGGGCGCCTCTTTCGGAGGTCCGCACCGCGTAGCCGCCAGCAGTGGACAGCACCACCCGCGGCGGCATGGTGACCGGCCGGTCGGGTTCCAGAGCCCTACGCAGCCGGGAGGCGTAGGTACGCACTGTGGACACCGCGCCAAGCGGGGGAACGCCGCCCCAAACGGCTTCGACCAACTCATGGACCGGGACGGGCCGACCCTGGCCAAGTAGCAACGCCAGCAGTACCGCCTGCTGCTGGGGCGATCCGAGTTTCACTTCACGGCCCCCGTTCCAGGCCCGAACGGGCCCGAGAAGCGCGAAGCGGAGAGCTTCAACTCGGTCAGAGGACGAGGGCACGTCCTCTTTTTGATTCCACGTCGAAGACATCTGACGGCCAATCGCTCTTTAAGGATCTTGTCCGCGGTGAGCACGCCGCGCGAACGCAGGACCGGGTAGGAACTCTGACGAAACCGACCGCGTTCGTGCAGCGGCCATCTGATCAGCTCCCTCCGGCCCGGCTCGGCGCGACCCGCACTAACCGGGGACGGTCACCAGGAGATACAACTATGCGGCGCACGCGTCTCACCTCGGAACACATCGGTCATGGAACGCGGACACGCCCGTGACATCCCGACCGATCGGCGCAGCAGTATCGCTGGTGCCATCCCGGTTGCGTCCTGGGAAGTGGTGTACGGGTTCGACCTGATCCGGGGGTTTGCTCCGGCATCGGGATGTGCCCGCATAGATGAACGGCCACCGGCTGATCTTCGAGGTGTCGAAGCTCGAAGGAGATCAGCACGATGACCGCACCTGACAGTCTGCCCCTGCACGCCCTCGCCGAGGACAATCTCGCTGCGGCGAGTCCGGATCTGCTGCGCGCGATGGTCAAGACGTTCGCCGACGCGCTCATGTCGGCGGAGGCCGATGCTCTCTGCAATGCCGAATACGGGCAGGTCAGCGAGGAGAGAGTCAACCACCGCAACGGATATCGCCCGCGTGAGTGGGACACGAGGGCCGGCACGATTGAGCTGGCCATTCCCAAGCTACGGCAGGGCAGTTACTTCCCGCACTGGCTTCTCGAGCGCCGCCGCCGGGCCGAGCAGGCCCTCATCTCGGTGGTGGCCACCGCCTACCTGCTTGGTGTCAGCACCCGCCGGGTCGAGAAGCTCGCCGAGTCCCTGGGCGTCACGCAGCTGTCGAAGTCCCAGGTCAGCGCGATGGCAAAGCATCTGGACGAGCAGGTGGCCGCATTCCGCAACCGGCCGCTGGACCAAGGGCCTTACGCGTTCGTCTGGGTCGACGCACTGACCCAGAAGGTCCGGGAAGGCGGCCGCATCATCAACGTCCACGCACTGATCGCGGCCGGCGTCAACGCCGACGGCCACCGCGAGATCCTCGGCATCGACGTCGCCACCGCCGAGGACGGCGCCGGCTGGCTCGCCTTCCTGCGCTCCCTGATCGCCCGCGGCCTGTCCGGCGTCCAGCTCGTCATCTCCGACGCCCACACCGGCCTCGTGAACGCGATCGGCGCCGTACTGCCCGGCGCCTCCTGGCAGCGATGCCGCACGCATTACGCCCGAAATTTACTGAGCCAGGTTCCGAAGTCCGTCCAGCCGTGGGTTGCCACGCTGCTGCGGACCATCTTCGAACAGCCCGACACCGACGCCGTCCAGGCCCAGATGCGACATGTGCTGGACGCACTGGAAGCCAAGCTTCCCAAGGCGGCGTCCCACTTGGATGCCGCCCAGCACGAACTGCTGGCGTTCACTGCGTTCCCGCGTGAGATCTGGCGGCAGATCTGGTCGAACAATCCGCAGGAGCGGCTGAACAAGGAGATCCGCCGCCGCACCGACGTGGTCGGCATCTTCCCCGACCGCACCGCCCTGATCCGCCTGGTCGGCGCGGTGCCGGCCGAGCAGAACGACGAATGGACCGAGGCCCGCCGCTACATGGGCCTCGACCTGCTGGCAAAGGCCCGCCTCCACCCGATCGAGTCAGAAAACGACGAGACCACCCTGCCCACCGAACTCACCGCATAGCCTCAAAACGAGATCACCGAGTGGCCGTCGATACACCACTCCCGCGGACGTGACCGCCATCTCCCCCAGGCCGCAGCATGGGTCCTGGGGGAGCGCCGCCGCCGTGCTTCAGTTGGCCCGCAGCGGATTCGTGGGGACGGCTATATCGTAGGATTCCGTTACTTGTGGCCCCAATCCCGCGCAGGGCCCTCGCTCTCGTGAAGGGCTCCACGCTCCGGCTGATGGGAAGGTGGCCTTGAGCATGTCTCAAATCACGGCTCGGGAGGGCGGCTGGCTTCGGGCGGCGGTCGCGGTGAACGGCAGGGGCCGTAACACCCTCATTACTTGCCTCTTCCAACTCCATTTGAACGGCTATGTGTAGGTCCGGACGGGTTTATCGAGGTCGTGTGAGGCGCGGTAGGAGACGCGGACCGTACCGTCGGCACCTTGATACGCCTTGTCCTTGTTGGAGAGAGCGGGCGGGGTCGGCGGCGTTCCGGCCGAGCGGCAGCAGCGTCCCGTCGAGGATCACGAACGCTTTGCGCATAGCGGGCCGCAGGTAGCTGAGAGGTCTGGTGCACAGGCGGCGAGAACATCGACGGCTTCGGCCACGTGCTGGTACACGTGTGATCCCGGCGCTGAACCCGGCCGCGAGCTGCGCATCCGCCACGGTATCGATGGCACTGGCGTCATGGGGAAAGGCCCGTGCGGCGCGCGGTCCGGGCACGTTTCTGCTGGACGTGGCACCGCGCGGTTGCCGTCGGCGGGGACTGCCTGGCTGATGTCGGCCTGCTGCGGGTCGAGCCGGCCGTGTTCGGGCGAGTGTCCTGCGACCCGACGGTTTCACGTTTGCTCGGCCCGCTCGCCGCGGACGGGAAGCGGACCCTGGCCGCGATCTGGACCGCCCGCGCCGGAATTGGTGAGCGTGTAGGGCGGTTGGCCGGTGAAGCGGCGCCGGATGCGGGTGGACAGGTGACCGTAGACATCGACGGGTGCTGGTGATCGCAGACTTCGACAAGGAGGATGCGGCACCGGCCTGGAAGAAGACCTCGGACGCCACCTGTTGTCGTCGGCCACGGACGGGGCGCGGCCGGGGAACCGGTCGTGGGCCTGCTGCGGCCCGGCAACGCGGACTCCACCACCGCCGCCCACCACACCGGCGCCACGAGACTGGCCCTCGCCCGGCTGCCGGAGCCTACCGGCACGGGCGGCAGAGCCTGATCCGGTGCGATCCCGGCGACGGGACGCATGAGCACGTGGCCTGGCTCGCCCAGCGGCGACGGTGGCCGTCGTACTCGGCGGGGGTGACCATCGCCGACGCCGCTCACCAGGCGGTGGTGAAGGTCCCGGCCAGCGCGTGGACGCCAGCGGTCGAGCCGGAAGGCGAGGTCTGCCACGGCGCCTGGGGCTCGTCCGATTGTGGGAGCCCTGCCGGCTGCGGCTGTTCTCCGCCGCTGCGCAACTGGTCACCACGGGACGCCGCCGCATCCTCCGGCTCTCCCAACATTGGCCCTGGACCGACGAGATCATCCACGCCCTGCAACGGCTCACGGCTCTGCCGGAACCCGGCCGACGCGGAACTCCCCGTTCCTGCGAACAGCACCACCGACCGGAGCCGTGGAGCCAAGCGTCCGCCCGGCGCGATAGCCGGCCCCTCACGCTGCCCGGACTGTGCGACGAGCAGAAACGAGCCCACTGCAAGATCCGACGGACCGTCATGAAATACGAGGCAAGCGAACGTTTGCTGCCGACGGCCCTTGTGGACCGGCTATTTACGCCAAGTAGCGGAAGAGGTTTGCTCCACGTTCTCGTGCAGGCGTTGTTCGATGTACTGCGTCAGAACAGCATGCCAGGTTGTGAACTGCGTCTGGGAGGCCAGTCGGTGCCACATCCTCAGTAGCTCAGATCCATGGGTGGCTATGGCGCGCACGTCGCTGAGTTTCTGCCAGATAGCCGTAGCTCGGGTCACGTCGACAATGGCTGAAGGATCCTGCTGTTGACAACGGATACGCGCGACGGCCAGCGTCAAGACGATCGCATTCCGGTGATCACCTTGGAGGTAAGCGATGAAGGCCTCGAGGGAACGCGCTTCCAGCGCATCGGGGTGCTCGGCACCGGCGTCTTGCGTGAGCTCCTCACGGAGCGCGGTAGCGCTGACAAGCGCCTGATTGGGGTACCCCGCGTCCAGCAGTTCGTTGATGTGACGGAGTGAGCTCGCCAGATGATCGGGAACGGGAACGGGCGGCACCGCACGGCCTGGCAGGAGCCGAACAGGCGAGATCGTGTGAGCCGCCCCGGTAGCTGGACCTTCTCCGGAGTTCGCCCCCCATGGAGCAGAGGCGGGAGATCCTTCCCCCGCTGCGTTCTTGACGTGGCCGATGTCCGTATCGATGTCCGAAGACGCGTCTGAGCCCGGCCACGGGGTAGAGCGCTCAAGAATACAGCTCGAACCGTCCGGGGCAACTTGAATGCGGAACGCCGCCTCTATTGGGTGGTCAGATATATCAGCCACGACCGGCTGTTCCAGGGACATGGCATGCTGGTGGAGAGTGTCGAGCACTGCACTATGGACAGTTTGTTCATCGGCGACCCTGAGGCGCTTGCCATTAATCACGGCCTCGCCCTCACGGGGGATTAGGACATCGACGTAAGCAGGTGCCGCAGAAGGCTGAGGAGCTGGATCTGTTCGGTTCCTGCTACGAGCCTTCACCAGTGATCCGAAAGCTTTCACGTCGACTCCTCTGCTCGATACGTCCTTGCGCCGTAGCACCTCGCCCATGCGGCGCGAGCGACCTGCCGAGAAGACGTACCTGCCGACCCTTCCGGGCTGCGCTGGAGTGTCGGGACGTCCTGGCGATGGGGGTACTGCAACGCACAACGGAGGGCACACCGCTTTCGTTCACCACGTCTTGAGGGCTCGCAGAAAATCAAGGTGTTGCTTCCGGTGGTTTGGCTCGTTGACGTGGTATGGGCATACCGCAGGAGATTCGGGATCAACTCGCCGTGAAATTCGAGGTGTTGTTCCCACACCTGGACGAGCGGCAGCAGCGTCTGCTGATGGGAGCCGAGGCCCGTCTTCTGGGCCACGGTGGGATCCGGGCCGTTGCTCGGGCAGCCGAGGCCAGCGAGACGACGGTCCGGAAGGGGGTGGATGAGCTGGAGTCGGGAGGAGAGCCGCTGGGGCGGGTCCGCCGACCAGGCGGCGGCCGGAAGAAGGCCGCCGACCTGGATGCAGGGCTGCGGCCCGCGCTGCTGGCCCTGGTCGAGCCGGACATGCGCGGAGACCCGATGTCGCCGCTGCGCTGGACGACCAAGTCAACCCGGAACCTGGCCGGCGAGCTGACTCTCCAGGGACACAAGGTCAGTGCCGACACGGTCGGTGACCTGCTGCGGGAGGAAGGCTTCAGTCTGCAGGCCAACTCCAAGACCATCGAGGGCAAGCAGCACCCGGACCGGGACGCCCAGTTCCGCTACATCAACGAGCAGGCCAAGGACCACATCGACGCTGGGGACCCGGTGGTCAGCGTGGACAGCAAGAAGAAGGAACTGGTCGGCGAGTACAAGAACGCGGGGCGTGAGTGGCGGCCCACGGGCGACCCAGTGCAGGTCAAGACGCATGACTTCCTGGACCGGGAAGGGCCCGGCAAGGCGATCCCATACGGGATCTACGACATCGCGGCGAACACCGGATGGGTCAGCGTCGGCACCGACCACGACACCGCTGCCTTCGCGGTCGCCTCTCTCCGCCGCTGGTGGCACGCCTGCGGCCGCCACGACTATCCCAGGGCCGCGCGGCTGCTGATCACCGCCGATGCCGGAGGTTCCAACGGCTACCGCACCCGAGCGTGGAAGACCGAACTTGCCTCTCTGGCAGCCGAGTCGGGCCTTGATATCACGGTGTGTCACCTACCTCCGGGCACGTCGAAGTGGAATCGGATTGAGCACCGACTCTTCTCCCACATCTCCATGAACTGGCGCGGCAGGCCCCTGACCAGCCACGAGGTCATCGTGCAGTCCATCGCAGCGACCACCACCCGCACCGGACTGACGGTCCGCGCCGAACTCAACACCGGCGCCTACCCCACCGGCGTGAAAGTCGACGACGCCCAGGTCGACGCGCTGACGATGACCCGCCACCGCTTCCACGGTGACTGGAACTACACCCTCCACGCCCAGCAGCGCGGCCCCACGGCCACCAGCACTCCACACGGCGCGGAACCCCAGCAAGGGGACCCCCGGCAGCACGCCCGGCTCACCGACCCGGAACTCACCGGCATCACCCGCCCACAACTGGACACCCTGATCAGCAAGTTGGCGCCAATCCAGGCAGCCCGGCGGGAAGAACAGCGCCGCCACCGACGCGGCCGCGAACGGCAACGAGCCCCCGGCGCCGGCCCCCGGCAGGCGTTCACCGACCCCGACCGGATCCTGGCCACCCTCCTCTACCAGCGTGGCTGCTTCACCCACGCCCTCCTCGGCGCACTCTTCGGGACCAGCTCGCAGACCAACACCCGCACGATCCAGGAGACCCAACCCCTCCTGGACCAGCACGAATGCACCGTCCCCCGCTCCACAGCACGATTCACCACCCCTGCAGACGTGACCGCTTACATCGACGCCTACGGCACCGAACCCCCGAACAACATCAAACACGCATGTTGATTCTCTGCGAGCCCTGAGACGCCTTGCCACGATCGGCAGTGAACGGACCTCCCGACGGTTGCGTCGTAGCGATCGACGCGTGTTCGAACCTTTCTGTGCGATACGGGCGCGGCATGAGCTGACCGCTGCCCTACGACCTATCCCCTGGACAGAGCGGTTGCATATGATTTCCTTGAGATTCCGGGCTCTTGCCGCGGCGACCCTTTCATTGATCATACCGATGAGTGTTACGGAAGCTCAGGCAGATCTGGGGCGTCCGCATCCGCAGTCGACTCTGGCATCCGTGCGTGAGGAACTTCGGCACTTGTACCACGATGCCGAAGTCGCCACCGACTCGTACAACGCAGCCGACGAGAAGGTGAGCAAGCAGTCAGAGCGTGTTGCTGCTCTGACCGAAGAGACTCATCGCGTTCAACTTCGCTTGCAGCGCCTCACGGCACAAGCAGGTGCAGCGGCCCGTGCTCAGTATCGGGGCGGCGGAATTCCTGTCGAAGTCCAGCTGATGCTTGCCGGTGACCCCGGGTACGCCCTGGATAACGCGGCCCAGACCGTCCAGATCCAACTCGGTGTCGAGAAAATCATTCAGGCCCTGGACACAACAGAGAAGAGCCTGCACACGCGTGCTGCGGATGCTGCCAACGAGTTGAAGAGCCTGAAGAAAAGCCGCAGGCAGCGGGATACGGCGCGGCGGGACATCGAAGAGCGCATCTCCAAGGCGAGGAGCATCGAGGCCCGCCTCAAAGCAGACGAAAAGAGGCGCTTGGCGCAACTTGAGCAGAGGTCGGCCGCAGAGGCCCAGAAGGCCTGGCTCAGATCCGGGATCGCCAAGAACCTGAATGTGAAGGCGAGCTCGGCTGGGCGGACAGCAGTCGCCTACGCGCTACGGCAGATCGGCAAGCCCTACGTCTGGGGCGCAGAAGGGCCTGATTCCTTCGACTGCTCGGGCCTGACCTCGCAAGCGTGGGCCGCGGCAAGCCACCCCATCCCGCGCACCTCGCAGGAGCAGTGGCGCCGATTGCCTCATGTCGGGATCGAGGATATTCGGCCCGGTGATCTGGTGATCTATTTCGGCGATGCCAGCCATGTCGCCATGTATGTAGGGAAAGGCTCGATAGTTCACGCACCGCGGCCGGGACGCACGGTCACACTTGCGCCTATGGCGTCCATGCAGATCCTGGGCGTTGTGCGCCCGGACGCGTAGACCACAAGCCTTCCTTGGCGTCGCCAGCGCGTTGCTTGAGCCCTCCTGCGGCCTGTCGCTACGCGCGCGGGGGCTTACTGTGCCCGTGGCCAGAAGGCTCGTGAGGACCACTCGGCCCCAGGCCAGCAGCCAAGAGGTTGTTCGCAAACGCTGTTAGTACTCCAGCAGCACGTCGACGGCCAGCTGCGGGCAGTAGACCACGGTGTCCAGACGCCGGTAGGCGTTGGCGTGCCGACGCGACCAGGCCTTCAGCTTCAGTGCTCGCAGCTTTCGTGCGGCCTGCCGGGTACGCCACCGGTGCCGCACGCCAGCCGCGCTCCGATGGCCTGAAGGACGGCCGCTGTCTGTCCGCCCGGCGGTGTTGCTGTGGTCCTCAGTCGGCGGCTGGCGGCGGGAGGATGTGGTCGCGGACCTCGTCGTAGACCTCGGCGTCCTGCCGGGCGTGGCTGCCGGTGTTTGGCGTGTGTCGACGGTCACGTAATTCGGCTCTGTCGCTGATCTTGTGATGTTGGCGGCCTGAGCTGGGCATCTTCCGGGTGTGCGGTTCAGGGGGTTTGGGGCCACCCCCGTCCCCTGCTCGTGGACGCCGTACGGGGTTCTGGGGGCGCACGCGCGGATGCGGGCGCTCGGCGAGGGATTCGGCGACGGTTTCGACGAGGTGCCGGACGGCGGCGGGCGTGTCTTCGAGCGGCGGGTGCCGGCGGCCGCGTCGGGGACGAGCCGGTCGGTGGACCCGTCCACGCGGGGACCCCGGGCCCAGGGGTTATCCGGCTTCGGGTCGTACAGGAGTGGGTTCTTCTGCAGCATGGGGTCTCCGGAGCCGGTGGGGCGGGTCGGGTACGGGCGGTATGCGCACGTCGTGCGGTACGACAACGGGGGTGCGGCGGGCGGTGGTTCAACGGGCCGGTCGTACGGGGGCCAGGGACGGGATTGAACCGGCGGGCCGGGCGGGCCGTCGTATCCGTGTCAGGCCCTCTGTGACCGGAGCGAACCGAGGAGAGAGGAGGCGGCCATGGCGCAGGACCTTCCGGGAGCCCGGGAGCCGAACCGGCTGACCAAGGAGCGGCCCGAGCGGCTCGAACAGCGGCTGGCACGGCGGCTGTTGGGGACGGAGTACCAGCGTCGCAACGCGACCGGGCGCGCTTGGCAGGCGCTGCAGGGCGTCGTGAACCGGTTCCGGCGCGGCGGCGCGCCGGCGGGCGGCGGAGGAGGTGGCGGCGGCGGCGAGGACTGGGGTCCCCAGGAGTGGTCGGCGCCACAGACCCCGGACTGGACGTCGTCCCGCTCGGCGTTCCAGGGCCAAGGCCGGCCCCAGGGCTGGGGCCAGCCTCAAGGCTGGGGCCAGTTCCAGTCCCCCGCCCCCCAAGGGCAGCAGCGCATGGCCGTACAACCCGGCCTCCCGAAGCGCCCGGACAACGCGCTGACCAGGCTCGACGCCGAGATCGCGGCCCTCGAGCCCGACAAGCGGAGGGCCGTCGAGAAGGCGCTGCTGGAGATGGTCCGGGACGAGGGCGGCAAGTGGAAGGGGATCGTCGACAAGGACCTCATGGCCCTGCCGACGGTGATGCGCTACGCCTCCGAGGCGCAGTTCCGGGAGCTGACGCAGCCGGAGAAGAAGCAGGAGGAGGAGGCTCGTACGACCGCCCCGGCCCCCTTTACGACTACCCGGGCACCCTCTACGACTGAGGCACCGCAACTCGGCGCACGGCCCAAGCTGGACCCCCTGCCGAACGGCCACGACATCTTCGCCGAGACCCCGACGGCGGCGATGCAACGGGCCGCCGACCGCATCATGGCCGTGGACGCGCAGCAGTTCGAGGTGCTCCGGGCGAAGTACGAGCGCTCGCCGCAACCGACCGAGCAGCCGCAGATGACGCAGACGTCACAGACCCCGGTGACCATCCAGGCGCTCAAGGACGCCCCGGACCAGTCCAGGAGCCCGGCGCCCACGACTAGCACGACCCCTGCGACGCCGGTCAACTCCTTGACGACGTCCATCAGTTCGGCGGCGAACATGACCCCCATGAGCCCCGTCACCCCAAGCGCGACCCCAGCCACCCCGGCGACCCCGGTGAGCCCAATGACCTCGGCCGCCACCCTCACCGAGAGCCACGGCCTCTCGGTGGAGGCGGTCCAGTTCCTGCGCGGCGAGTTGCACAACACATACAGGAACACGGGCCGTTCGTCCACCGACACCACCCCAGCCGTCTCCACCCGGCCCGCCCCGAACCAGCAGGGCCGGGCCATGTGACGAGCTGAACCGCCGCTCCACCCCCCCCGCCGTTGTGGTGACGACCGGAGAAAGACGACGCAATGACACAGAAACCCTGGCTGGTGTTCGGACTCGACGGCAGGACCTCGGAGGACATCGCCGACGCGGTCCGTCTGGGCTACCGCAGGTTCGACGCGGCAGAGAGCTACGGCACCACGGACGCGCTGGCGAACGCGGTGAGCGGGCTGGAGCGCGGCGACTACGAGGTGCTCTACAAGTTCGACTTGAGGTGCTCTACAAGTTCGACTTGAAGAGCGGCGAGACGGGGCAGGAGCTGAAGGGCCGCCTGAAGGCGGTGGCGGGGCAGTTCGACGGCAAGCTGGACCCGGCGGTCATCCACAACCTCGACGACGGCTCGGAACAGGAGACCAAGCGGGGCGTGGAACGCCCTGCACGAGCTGAAGCGCGAGGGCGTCATCGGCAAGGCGGGCGTCGGCAACGTCCTGCCCCAACACGCCCAGCTGCTCGACGAGTTGTCGAGGAACAACCGAACAACGACTCCAGCAAGCCCAGCGGCGGCACCCTGGACGCTGCAGGCGCATCCAGGACTTCGAACCCCGCATCGGCGAACAGCAGCGACAGCAGCAGAGCCGCTACCTCACCGTTCTCGGCGACAAGCCGCACCTGACCGGCCGACAACGCGGCCACCGTCCATGTCCGCCCCTCGAACCGCACCCGGCACCCCAGTTCCACCACCGGTCCCGCCTGGCACCCCGCCACCTGGGCTCACCCCGCCGCCTGCGCCCAATCCGGCATCCGCTCATTCATCGGCGCGGCCAGCGCCTGGAGCTTGTCGGCGGTTAATACTCCAGCTGTAGATCGTGATCTTGCTGGTGGGGGCGGGTCCGGGCACGGGTACGGCCACCGATGATCATCGTTGTTTGTGAAGACGAACGAGGAGTCGGTGGCCGCAGGTCACAGCATAGATCCCGGCCGTTGGCGGGAGGCGTTCGAGGTGGTCATGGGCCGTATCGCGGGCCGGTTCGCCCGCGTCGAACCCCGGCTGCGGGCTGGGCGGTTGGGGATGGGCTTGATGTCGGACCTGCCGCGCAAGAACTGCTGGACGATCGCGGAGTGGGCCGGGGAGACGACCCCGCACGGCATGCAGCACCTGCTGAGCCGGGCGTCCTGGGATGCCGATGCCGTGCGTGACGACGTGCGCGAGTACGTCGTCGAACATCTCCACGACGAGGCGGCGGTACTGGTCGTGGACGAGACCGGCGACGTGAAGAAGGGCACCCACACCGTCGGGGTCCAGCGCCAGTACTCCGGTACCGCCGGGGCCTGTACGTCAATAAGTGCTCGGTAGAGGGGTGTTGGTGGGAGCCTGAGATATGACCACGTGTCTGCCAGGCTGTCTCTCCACCCGTGCGCTGCGGGCCAAGTTCGATCAGATCCTGCCGCACTTCGACGAGCGCCGCCGTCGGCTGTACCTGGCCAGCGAGGCCACCGCCATCGGCCACGGCGGGATCATTCAAGTCGCCGCCGCCTCCGGCACCAGTACCGCCACTATCGCGCGCGGTATCGCCGAGTTGGCCGGTTGCTCCGTGCCGACCCCACGGATTCGGGCTCCAGGTGCCGGCCGCAAGCGGCTGACAGACACCGACTCCGGTCTGCTGCCCACGCTGGAGTCGCTGATCGAGCCGCACACCCGAGGCGACCCCGTCTCCCCCTTACGCTGGACCACCTTGTCGCTACGAGCCCTGGCCACGACCCTCACCGCACAGGGCCATCCGGTCAGCGCTTCAACCGTCGGACACCTGCTGCACACCCTGGGCTACAGCCTGCAGGGAACCGCGAAGACGACGGAGGGCATCAGGCATCCGGACCGCGATGCCCAGTTCTCCCACTTGAATGCCACCGCCACCGCCTTCCTCAACGACGCTCAGCCGGTGATCAGCGTCGACACCAGGGCCAAGGAATGGCTCGGGAACCGTGACCGGCCCGGTCGCACCTGGCGGCCGGGCAAAGACGCGATCAAGGTGGACTGCCACACGTTCACCACCAACGACCAGCCGATGGCGATCCCCTACGGGATCTACGACATCGCCAACAACACCGGATGGGTCAACGTCGGAACCGACCATGACACCGCCGAGTTCGCAGTGGAGTCCATCCGTCGCTGGTGGCAGCACCGCGGGCGGGCAGACCACCCGAATGCCACCCGGCTCCTGATCACCGCCGACGCCGGCGGTTCCAACGACCCCCGCCGCTGGACATGGAAGAACAACCTGGCCGCCTTCGCACGGGAAAGCGGGTTGGGGATATCGGTCTGCCACCTAGGGCGTGCAGATCTTTAACCTGTCCTCTTGATCTTGATTTGAGCAGGGCCGGAAGTGAGAAATGTTGCGAGGTCGGTTGGTGTGCGGAAGCGG
>NZ_JBHVST010000151.1:0-18105 GCF_042885015.1 Streptomyces sp. NPDC058086
ATCTCCGCTCCTCCACCCGGAGCCGCCCCGCTACCACCAGGAAAGCGCTAAACAGACGACCTGTCAGCCCTCCACAAGATCACCAACAGAGTCATACCGTTGCCTTTGGCGGGAGATGCTGATGTCAAGGGACCCATCCATCTGGGATCACTTCGGTGTGGAGGGTGTACTTCTGGGCCTTCCGGGGGTGCCGTGTCCGGTTGAAGGGGTACTTGCTGTACCTCTTCAGCATCCGTGACTTCACCCGCCACCGCCGTTGCTCTGGGACCAGGTTCGCCAAGACAACATGGCCGATAGCGCCGACCAGCGTCACCGGCTCGGTGATGGTGATGCCGTTCCCGGCGACGATCTGGTCGGCGGCAGCCTGCAGCAGGATCGTGAAGCTCACCTGCCGAGGAGACAGTTCGGGGTGTGCGGTGGTGAGGTCGCCGGCCATCCGGACCAAGGCCTGGTAGACGGTCAGCAGGGCATAGATCTCCTGCTCGAGGCCGGGGACCGTCCGGGACCGCAGGATGCGCCCGTCGAGGATGGTGGACTTCAGCGAGAAGTAGCAGGTCTCCGCCTGCCACCGCCGGTGATAAAGCTCGATCAGCTCCATGGCGGGATGGCGCTCGGCGTCCAGGAGCGTGGTGAGCAGACGCCACAGCTCGGTGCGCCGGGTCCCGTCGGCGAGCGTGACGGTCACCCATGCCTCGATCACCCTCACCTCCAGGCGCTGCCCGTAGCCACGGCCTGCCCGGTAGTTGTTGGACTGGATGAAGGTCCGGTAGGAGCCGTCCGGCAGAGGATGCCGGATGGTCGGGCGGCGCTTGCGGGTGGACCGGAGCAGGAAGGCCGCGCCGGTGTCGGAGACAGCGGTCAGGAAGCCGACGGCGTCGTAGTAGGCGTCGGCGAGCAGGAGCATCGAACCGTCCAGGCTGCCCAGCAGGCGGTGGGCGTATGAGATCTCCCCGGTGCGGTCCGGGCCGAAAACCGCGTCGATCAGGGCACGGGTGCCGCATTCGACCAGGGTCACCAGGCGCACGATCGGGTAGCCGAACTCGCGCACAGGACCGATGTGCTTGGGATAGCGCCAGGTCACAGCGGGCTCGTCGGGGGCGTTCAGCGTGGTGCCGTCGATGGCGACCACGCGCCGCCCGCGGTAGAAGGCGCAGGTCTGGGCAGGGGTGGCCACCGGCCCGGCCAGAACGGTGAACAGGGCACGCAAGGGTGCGACGCCCAGTCGGCGGCGGGCCCGCGACAGAGACGACGCGCACGGATGAGCCACGACGGTATCGCCCAGACCCACGGTGAGCTTGCCCCAGACGCCCTGATAGGAGGACCGTTCGAAGAAGGCCAGGGCAAGGACGAAGTACACCACGACCCGCGCCGGGAGCAGACGCAGCCGTTGTTCCCTCGCGGCGGCTTCCTCGATGACCGCATCCACGAGGACGGGATCGATGATCTGGGTCAGCTCACCGACATGGCCGGGTGCGTATACGTCCGGGCCTGTCCGTATCGACGAGACGCTGGCAGACTTCGGTAACAACGGGACCTCCGGGTTGCTCGCCCTGGCTCGACACCAAGGGACTTACCCGAGGTCCCGTCCTGATGTTCGCCCCCTTGACGACCCGCCCGCCGGTCTAACGCAACGGTGTTGCCGCCACGTGGTGTAGCCAATCAAGTACTCGGAATGCGCAGGTCATCGCCGCATTGACGCGATTCGGGGCCGACAATGGCACTGACGGCAGGTCAGCCGATCTCAACGCGGGAACCGTTGCCCATCAGGTGGCAGACGCGCGGCTTACCGGAACGCGTCGAGCAAGGTCGCTTACACCACGAAGCGGGACACGACCCGGGCCGAAGGACGAACACAAGTGGCTGACCGCTTCCCTCATCCACCCACCCGAGTGTGTGATCGCCGATGCCATCGACCAGGGCGGGGCTCGCGACCCGCACCGCCGCAGGACCTGGGTCGCGCTCGTCGACGGCGACCGCCACCAACTCGACCTCCTGAAGCAGCAGGCCCGACCACCGAAAGCCGGTGACAGGCCAGTTGACGAACTCATGGGTGCCGCCGCCCAGGGATGGATCATTTGATGGGCAAGCTCGGCCCCAAACGGGCTGGGACCGGCGCGGATGCGACAGGGCGCTGCCTGACCGTGTCCCAGTGGCACGCTCAGCGCCCCAGGGAAAACCCCCGGGTGATACGCCGCAGGAGCAACTCTGCGGGGCCGTACCGGGCGTGTGCCATGGCGTGTCTGGCGACCAGGAGCTGTGTTCCGTAGAGAACTAGGCAACCCAGTGCCAGCGCGCCAGGGCCGACGCGTCCGTACAGTGCGAACCCGTATCCGGTGAAGATCAACGCGAGGACCAGGGACTGAAGCAGATAGTTCGTCAGCGCCATACGTCCCGCCGGGGCCAGCACGTCCCGCAGCCGCCTGCCGAACCGTGCACGCCCCATCAGCAGCAGGAGGCCACAGCCGTATGCAGCGGTCAGTGCAGGAGCTGTCAGGATACCGAAGGCCCTCCCCACATAAGCGAAGCGGTCGTCCAGCGGGCCGTTCTCACACATCGCCATGAACATGCTTCCAGGAAGCCCGATCAGCGCGCCGAGTCCCAGTATGCGCTTCGCCCACACGGTGTATCGGGCCGGTTCCTCGAGAACTCGGTGTTTTCCGGCTGCGAAGCCCACCAGGAAGGCGGCGAAGAGATGCCCCGCGTAGAGAATGGCTCCGCCGGCCATCTCTCGATAAAGACCGACGTTGGCACGGATGATGTCAAGCGGCCCGCCCCGATACGCTGCGGCATCCCTTGCGGCAAGATCAGTAGCAGCACCCGAGCCCGGCTCCGTCACGACCAACGTCAGCACGCCGATCACCAGGAAGACCGCCGTCAAGAAGGCGATGATCAGACAGGCGACACGCAGCGCGGTTCGCGCCCGCAGGCGTCGTACGGCCATCAAGACCAGCCCCAGCGCAGCGTAGGTGGTCAAGATGTCGCCGGGATACAGCAGCACCGCGTGTGCGGCGCCTATAAGGAACAGTCCAAGAAGCCGTCGCCCGTGGCGCCGGGCGAAGGGCACTCCATCCCTGTCGGCAGCACGCATCTGCAGGGTGAAGCTGTATCCGAAGAGAAAGGAGTAGAGCAGATAGAACTTCATCGTGCACAGGGCCGTGACGAGCCATGCGGCAACGTGGTCGCCGACGGCGACGGGACCTGTGGGCAAGCCGTACACGCCCGCGATGACTTGGGCGTTGACCAAGCAGATACCGAGCAGTGCGAAGCCACGCAGGGCGTCGATTTCCGCAATGCGAGCAGCCGTACCCTCCATGCCGGCCTCAGGGGCTGGCTTTCCGCGCAGCGTGCCTGGCAGGTGAAGCGGAGGCATCTCCATCGCTTTCATGGTCGAGATGTGAGTAAGGCGGGTCGGCCGACCCGCGATTCGGCCGGAGACCGAGCCGAGGCCTACCCATTGATGCGCGTGGGACACCGGAGGTCGGGCCGGGCAGCGAACGTGCTAACAGATGTGGCACTGAATCCCCGGCCGTTCAGGGCCGGGATGTCAAGCAATGCCCTTCGGGAGCCCAACGGGTCGCCGTCGCTGTCACTCCATCCCGTTCTCGACGCGCGGCGGTTCCTTTGGCCGGTGACCGCCCGGCTTGCACCCGGCAAACGGGCCGGAAGGGTCACGCAGGGAGGTCATCACCGGCTGGAGGTAGTCGCGGTGCCATGATGCCGGCCCGGTCAGCGGTGCCTTGGACCCGGTCAGCTCCTGCCAGGCCATCCAGAGGCCGTAGAGCTGGGCGACGGCCTCCATGTGTTCCCACCAGCGTGGGCACCAGGGAGCGTTGGAGGTGGTCTCCCGGCCGTAGACCGGCAGCAACAGATGATTGACCCAGCGCATCAGATCGAACAGCGCCGTCGTGAAATCCTCCTCCATCTTGTAGAGGATGAAGGGGGATTCGGTGTCTTGGGGGGGCTGCTCGTCGCCGCCGGACGCCGACGGCGGGGACTGGGTACCGGCCCCGTGCTCGGGGCTTGCCTCGTCCGCTTCCGCGCTCTCGGGATGCCCCGACCTCATGGGAAATTCCCCATCCGCCGAAGGCCGCGGATGCTCATCCGGTGTTGCTGGTGCCCCGTGCACTTCTTCTGCTTCGGGCGCCGTGGTTCCCGTCCCACCCGGCAGCACGCCCGTTTGCAGGTCCCCACCGGTGACCGGCGGCGTGTTCGGTGCGGCATACAGCTCATCGTTGTTCGACAGCATGTGTGGTCCATTTCTGTGCGGCACGGAGGGTGATGGCCTCGGCCTCCTTGGCCGCCGCCGCCGAGATGGCCGCCGCGTCGGCCTCCTTGTACCAAGGGCGGAGGCGGATCAGGGCCGGCCTGATTCCGGTGGCCAGCAACAGAGCGGTGCCCTTGGGAAGGGCGCGGATGCGGTCGGGCGGAAGGATCGGATCCAGGCGGTAGGAGACGGAACGGGAGGTGCCTTCCTTGCCTCTGGAGACGCTCACCGTGCTGACGTCCCTCTGGCCGACGAGCTTGGAGATTTTCTCCACGAAGTCGGCGTCGTCGAGCCCGGCACCGAGCAGCTTGATGGTCGCGGCACTCCAGAGCGCGTCCATGCCGGCTTCTCCCCACACTCGGCTGCCCTGCCGGTAACTCTGCAGCAGGGTCACGACGTTGATGCCGCGGGATCCCAAGTGGCTGTAGAGGTCGGGCAGATCGGAGATGCGGCAGACGTTGGCGGCCTCGTCCAGGACCGCGGTCATGGGCGGGTCGAGGCGGCCGCCCATACGCTCGGCCGCGACCACGCCTGCACGCATGGTCGCATCCGCAAGACCGGCGATGACGCCGGCTGCCGAGCCACCGCCGTCTTTGGACAGCAGGTACAGGGTGTCGTCGCCGAGGACATGCTCGTGCGGCCGGAACTCCGGTAGGTCCGGGTTGGGCATCACCCAGGCGACGATGTCGGGGTCGAGCAGGCACGAGACACACTGGCGTGCGGTCTCGTAGATGCCATCGCGGGTCTGCTCGGCGCCGCGGATGGTGCCCTGCAGTTGCTCGGCGAGGGCTGTCATGCCTGCGTCGCGCAGCAGGTCGATCGGGGTCCGGTCGGCCGGATCGGCCAGCCAGGCAAGGAGGTCGAACACCGATGCCTTGCCGCGTGCGGCAGCGAGGAAGAGGGCCGTCAGCGTGTTCTGAGCGGCCGAAATCCAGAAGTCCTTCTTCGACGCGTCGTCGTTGACCGATGCGACGAAATGGCCGGCCAGACGGCGCGCACCCTCGACGGTCATGCATTCGGCGAGCATGTCCCACCACATCTCGCGCGATGCATGGGCGATGCCTTGCGGATCGAACGTCCATACCTTGCCGGCTTTGGCGCGCTCGGCCCTGGTGACCGCGAAGACATCGGACTTGTTGGACGTCAGGAGCACCGAACCGCGGGCCCTGAGGACTCGGGGGATCGCGATGCCCGTGGACTTGCCCGCGCGGGGAGCCATCAGATGGAGTTCGACGTCCTCGAAGGAGGAACGCAGTTCGGGGCCGTCGGGTTCCAGGTTGCCGAGGAGATTGCCGGTGTCGTCGGGATGCAGTTCTTTCTTGCCCTTGAGCGAGGGGCGCAGGTCGCGGGCGCGTCCGGCGATGCCCTGGGGTGTCAGGGCCGCCAGCTCGCGCGCGTTCGCCAGTCCCTTGGGCTGTGAACTCGCCTTCAATACTTTGCGCAGCACAAGGATCATCGGTGCGGCGCCCGAGGCGAACACGGCGACGATGCCGGCGAACACGCCTGCAGGCGCGGCGCCCGGCCACAGGCGGGCGGGGCCGTGGGCAGTCAGCTCGACGAAGGTCGAAAGGGCGAAGGGCGGCGGGTCCCAGCCTGCTCCGGTCACCGCGGCACCCAGGGTCCCGCCGAGCCAGACGCCGCCGAACACGACGAGGGACACCGTTGCCACGGCGACGATTGCCCACGGCGCCAGTTCGGAGCCCTGCATCCTCCCCCTGGCTGCGGAGGTGGTTTTCATCGGGTCTCCTCCGAGGTAACCCCGCCCTCCAGGGCGGGGAGGTACGGGACCGCTGCGGAGTGGGCCAAAGCCGGCTGGCTCGCCGCCGGGACGGACCGATGTTCGCTCCCAACCGACCGCAGGTGGTGACGAAGTGGTGTAGTAGTGGGTGCGCCACGAAGGCGACGTGCGTAAAGCGAGCGTTCAAGTACCGCTGCATCCCTAGTGATGCGCAGGTGGCCGCACTGTTGCGCTGCGCTCACTGCTTGGGTGACCGCAGGCTGACACTGGCTGAGATGACCGATCCGCTGGACATCGTGTGGGCCCCTCCGCTCCCGCCGGGCGCGCAGTCGTCCACGGTGACCATGCGGGACGCGGCAGGCCGCTGATGCGTGTCCCTGCTGGTCAAGGACCCGGCCTCGGGGGCGCTGCCTGCCACCGACACGGCCGACGGCAGGCTCGCTCGCTCCGGCCCGGAGGCGGCGTGGCTCGAGTTCCGCAGCGTGCTGCGGTGCCAGGCTCAGTGGTACGGCGGCGAAGTTTTCGCGGCCGACCGCTGGTTTCCCTCCTCCAGGCCGTGCTCGGACTGCGAAGGGCCGCGGGACGCGATGCGGCTGCACGTGCGGACCTGGGCGTGCGAGGGCGGCATCACCCACGACCGCGACGTGAGCACGGCACGGAGCCTCTTGGCCGCCGGGCTGGCGGCATCGGCTTGTGGAGCCAGTACAAGACCTCAACGGAACACTCCGGGCGGGCAGTCGGTGATGAAGCAGGTAGTGCCGCGGCGCGGGCTGTAGGAATTCACGGCCTTTCACGGCCGGGAGGATGTCAAACTTGTGTTTCCCAGCTCGTGTCTACGGCTTGGATCTGCGGCTGGTTGGCCGTCCAGCGGCTATTGGTGTCGTGCAGTTCGCGTTCGGTGTCGGTGATCGCGACCTTGATGGGGATGCCGGGCCGACCACCCACCTTGATCAGGAACCGGCCGCGACCGGGGGGCTCCTCGTGGCCTCCGCTCATCGCCCAGCCGGGGGGCGACGACCAGGAGGAGACCAGTTCGACCTCGCGTTCCGAGAGCCCGACGACCCGGCCGAGGTCCTCCATCTCGGCGCGGGGCAGCCCAGCGCAGACGACCATGCCCGCACGCTCGACGAATCCTCGTGCTTTGGCCCGGTCGGACTCGCTGCCCAGGGCTTCCGCGTCCTTCAGGGTGTGGGTGATCTTGGCGTCGCCCAGGCCGAGGGAGCGGTTGAGCCGGGTGAGGGCGTCGATGCGGTCAACGATGCCGGAGGCGGCGCGCAGCGGCCGCCACAGCTCGTCGAGCACGGCGAAGAACCAGCGGCGCGGGGCGAGTCCGGCATCGGCCAGGGCGTGGGAGGCGGCCACCGTGCCCAGGCCGTCGGACCAGGCCGCCAGCATGGCTGCCGCCGTCAGTTGGGTGTCCCCCTCACCGATGCGGGAGATGTCGATGCACACCGCGGGGGCGTTGGGGTTGATGCGGGTGGAGGTCGCGGAGGCGAAGGTGTTGCCGAGCGGGCCGTCCAGGATGCCGAGCAGGGAGCGGTGCAGCGGGTCGACGGCGTCGTGGTATCGGGATACGTCGCCCCGGTCCAGGGTCACGGAGCGGACTCGGTCCGGCCCTTCACGCAGCACCGCCAGCAGATCGGGCAGCAGCGGTGCCTGGCCCGTTGGTGTCCTCTCCCGCAGGTGGTGCAGGGCGGCGGAGAGCACCGATTGCTCGTGGTCGTCCATCGGGCGGGAGCGTACGACCGTGATGAGCGCGGCGACCATGTTGAGGACGCGGCCGTGGGTCTCGGCCTCCAGGGCTTTTCCGGCCTCGCCGCCGAGCCTTGCCGCGGCGGCACCCATTGCGCCGGGGTCGAGGATGTTGATGCCGCCGACGCCACGCCCGATGGAGATCACCTGCCCTCCCAATGCTCTTACGGTGTCGGCGTAGTCGGGCTTGAGGTCGCCGAGCACCAGCGGTACGACGCCGGTCGCGGACAGCCCGATGAGCATCCGGTTGACGAGGGTGGACTTGCCCAGGCCGGGCATGCCGAGCATGAACAGCGACGGGTTGGAGATGTAGCGGGCGCGGGTGAACCAGGAAATCGGATCCCCGCACACGGTGGCGCCGGTCTGCAGGTGCTGGCCGAGCGGCACCCCGGTCATGGGGGCGGCGGAGCCCGCCGTGAACGGCCACAGCCCGCACGCCTGCACGGTGGTGGCCCGCCACATGGTCGGCGGGTCCATATTGCCTACCTGCCCGCCGCCCGGTCCGAGCCAGCCGCCTGGGCCGGCGAGCGCGGGCCGAGGAGCGGAAGCACCTCGGCTGCTCTTGGTCCGGGACTGGCTCGGCGAAGCCGAGGGGGCTGCCTTGCCGTTCACAGTGCCTCCTGCAGCTCGTGGGGAATGAGAGTGTGCTGCCACGGCAGGACGCCGACGGGAAGCGTGCAGGAGAAGGCCGCGGCCTGCATCCGGTCGGCCGGGCGCAGGGTAATGCGGGCGGCTGCCTGGAGGTTGCGTACAGTCACATTTGCGTCGGAGAGCTGGTCGGCCGAGTCGACGGTCACCGTGAGCATCAGCGAGAACTCCACCAGACCGGCACCTGCGGCCTCCTCCGCCGCCGTCTGCTCGGCCGCCTGCACCTCCGAGGCCGCACGCGCCTGGACCATGCCGCGGCCCGAGGTGGCCATGAACTGCGCGGCGCGACGGTCGGCTTCGACGATCCGGGCCGAAGTCGCCGGGTCGATCGGTCGATACAGCAGGGCGACCCGCTTGCGCCGTGTGCCCGGCGCGGCCTCCAGGAGTCCGTGCAACACATTGGAGCGGACGGTGCCGCGCGGGGCCAGGGTCAGCATCCACGTGCGCGAGACGCCGGAGTCGTGATGGTAGGCGTTGACCGTCTCCACGCATGCGGCCGGACCGGCGTCGTCCCACACGAGGCCCGTGCCGCCGTACTGGGCACGGACCTCGAGGACCTCCGCCGAAACGGCGGGATCGTAGGCGACCCGCACGACCTCGGCGATGCGCTCCGCCGACAGCGGTGCGGCCGAGCCACCGCCGGCACCGACCAGTCCCGCGAGCAGGCCCGGGATCCGGATGGCCAGGTCTGTGATCACCTCGGCCTGGTCGCGCTTTTGCCCTTGGGGTATCCCGTAGGTGAGGGTGATGTAGGTGTGCATCTCGGAGGAGGCCGACGGATAGCTCTGGACCACCTCTTCCATGACAGCCCGCGCCGCGGGCGGCGCGTCCTGCTTGATGCGCGGCAGCACCTCGCTGGCCAGCCGGGTGCCCGGGTCGGGGGCCGTCTCTACGACGACGGAGGCACCGCGCAGCTCCGGCTCGTGCGACAGCCGGGCCAGCCATTCACCCCAGGAGGCCACCCACACGTCCACTTGGTCGGGGTCGACGAGAGAGCCGCCATCCGGCTCGCAGCCGAGCACGATGGTGTAGAGGTTGCGGCCGCGGTGATGCAGTACGCCGAAGGGCCGGTCGTACGCGTCGCGCCCTTCGCTCACTGTGACCCGGCTGAGCAGCCCCGGGGGGCGGAACCGCCCGCCGGGGCGCTGGGACAGCGGGCCCGAGACGTAGGTATGGGCCCCCTTCGCCTTGCGGCGGAACCAGCCGATGCGCAGGGCGAGCAGCTGGTAGAGGTTACGCCCGTCCTGCGTACGCATGGTGAGGGGTGCGAGGACGAGGGTGAGAGGGACGAGCACGACCAGCGCGGCCAGCAGGGAGACCAGCGAGGCCAGCAAGGTCAGCACGAGCCCGCCGAACACGCCGAAGGTGCCGATCAGACCGAACGGGCCGAGCCCGGGACGTCTGGGCCGGCGCCAGTTCCCGTAGGTGGGGCGCGCTGCCACTTCCGTGGACATGGAGATTCCTTCCCGAGGAGCTGTGCGTGTGCAGGTGCTGGAATTGCAGGTGCTGAGCGGGCGGGAGCGGACACACCGGTCGGTCACCGGTTCCCTTCGTCGCGGGCAGCGACCTGGTGTGGCGTCGCCTGCAGGGGCGGTAAAGGCGTTCGGTGCAGGGCAGGTCTCCCGCCACGGCTGCTTCCCGGTGGCCGCGGTGGGCGCACTCACCGCTTCCTCCACGCCGCGGGGGCCGATGCCCTTGCACGGCCTGTGCTGCCCTGATGACCGGGCGGAGGCGGTGCCCGGCCACCGTGGTGGCGCGGCCTGCCGTCAGCGTTGGTCACCGTTGGCGCCGCCGGCCGCACTGCCGGCGTTCTTCCCGGCTGCCTTGGCAGTGTTCGCGGCCGCCCCGATGGCCATGCCCGCGGGACCGGCCGCTGCGGCCGACCGGGCACCCATGGCGCCGCCGGCGCCGCCGGGCACGTTGCCGCCCTGCCCGGTCGAAGCCCCGCCGGCTGCCGGCTGGCCGGCCCGCCCCGCTCCCCCGGCGCTGCCCGCTCCCCCGGCGCTGCCGGGCGTACCGGAGGCTCCCGACGGGCCGGATCGACCGCCTGCGCCGGGACCGGACTTCATCATGCCTCCTGCGGTCTTCTTCGCACCGGTAGCCATCATGCTCCTGGCGGCGCCGGTAGCCACCTCCGTACTCCTTTGCCCGATGTCTCCGTCCAGCTCCCCGGTGGGTACGACGAGCTTCAGCAGCGCCGGCAAAGCCAGCGCGGACAGGAGCAGGACGCCCATACCGGCGATCTTCTCGTGGATGCCGCTCTGCGGACCGCTGTCGATCATGGCTGTCCCGGCGAACATGACGAGTCCTGCAGCAGGTTTGTACATCAGCCAGGCGAACATCCAGCCGATGTGCTTGCGCCACCAGGTACTGCCCCAGTCCGTCATGGATGCGGCGGCGGCGACTGGCAGGGTGCCCAGCAGGATGATCATCACGCCCAGGCGGATGTACAGCAGGATCACCTGCAGGATCGCGGCGATGAGCAGCAAGAACGCCAGGATCAGCAGCAGGAATCCATTGACCCTTCCGTCGTCGGTGCACCCGATGTTGGTGAGCTGCCGTTCCGCGCCTGCCTGGAAGAGATGGTCCGCGTAGCGGTCCGACAGACTGGCGAGCGTCGTCATCACGGCGGTCGCACCACCGGCCACCAGGACCACCCGCAGCAGGCCTGTGAGTGCCTTTTTGCCGGGTTCGCCTCGGCGTTCCAAAGCCATTCGGGCGGCGGCGAAGAGAAGGGATCCCACGGCTGTGTAGACGACAATCCACTGAGTCTGAGCACTGATGTCCCGGGCTGCACCACCCGCCACCAGGGTGGGGATGTGCGTGGCCAGATCGCCGAAGACCGAGATAGCGGCCTGGAGCACGGAATTGGCAATTCCCTTGATGATGGTGCCGACCGGATCGCCCAGGAAGCCGAAGAATCCAACGACGAGATCCGTGACCGGATTTCCGGTGGGGCATGCCATGTCAGACCTCCCACCGGACGAATCCGTCGGCGCGGCTCACGGGGGACACTGTCGAGTGCAGCCCGCCACCGGTTTCCGGCTCGATCTTCCAGTCGCCGCCACTCCACCGCACCGAGAGCGATGTCGTGTTGAGGCCGCCCTGCCCGGTCTTGACGAGCAGGACCACTGTCGCCTTGTCACGGCTGTAGTCCGCGAGAGAGAACCCCGCATAACTGCCTGTCTCACGCTCCTTCACGCTGGTCTGCGGGATCGACGCACGCTGCGAGGTGAACATGTCTCTGCCAAAGCCGGCCACGACCTGCTCCTCGACGATCGTGCGCCAATTGGTCCCGCTCATCTGCGCGGGGATGACATGAGCGGCCATCACCGCCCCCATGGGGGTACGGGCGAAGCACCACAGCACCGGCCCCTCGGAGAGGGTCGGCCCCGCCGACGGCGAGGTCGGCACCTGGGCGCCGCCGATCGTTCGCCATCGCACATCGCGCGGTGGCGACGTGGGCACGGATGTGTCGGTGTCGTCTGTGCGGCACGTTCCGGGCCGTCCGTGCGCGCTTGCCGACTGCGTCGACAGCATCCCGGGGGCGGCGGGTTGCGCATCGCTTCCGTCACTGTCGTCGGCCGTGACCAGCGAAATCAGGGACAGGAGAAGGGCAGCGGCGAGAAACCCGGCCGCCAGGAGCCGGCTTCGCTGTTTCAGGAACGGCGTGTCTGCCTCGCCGTTGTCGTCGTATGGTGTCCGCATTCCAGAGCCCGCCCGACTCAGGCGAAGACGAACTGGACCAAAGGTCCGGCGGTCGAGACAAGGACGCAACCGCCGAGCACCATGCCCAGGCGGCCCATGTGTTCCGAGCTCTCACCCCGCTTCACCGAGATGGCCATCATCGCGCCCGTCACCAGCACTCCGGCGACGCCCGCCGCGGTACCCGCCCATGCGGCGATGCCGAGCACGAGATCGACCTTCTGCGCGAGTTCGGGAGGGGCTTTGCGAGCCGGGTTGGGGACGGCGGCAAGAAGCGACGCAGCCTCGGTGAGCATGACAGACTCCTGGGTGATGTAAAGGGATATTTCGGCGGCTGGGGTCAAATCGTGAGCGGGCCGAGGAATCGGATGATCGGCCCCGCGGTCGCGGCCAGGACGCATGCGCTGAGCACGGTGATCAATTTGCGCATGTGGGACGCCCCCTCGCCCGGTTCTCCGCGGTGCAACTGCAGGGCCATCAAGCTGCCGGTGACGATGACGCCGCCCACACCTGCCGCAGACGCACACCAGGCGAGAATCCCCAGCAGGCGGTCGGCATCGGCGCCCGGGTTGAAGGTGCCTGCGAGCATGCGTGCCATCGATCCGTTGGTCACCATGAGCTTCTCTCCGAGACGGGCATCCATGTTTGGATGAAAGCGGCGATTTCGGTGATCTCCTTGGGGGTCTTCTCCACCGGCCGGCCCATGCGCCAGGAAGGGACCCAGGGAACCCGGAACGAACGGACCGCCGAGCCGACCACACGGACGCGTTGTGCCAGTCCCAGAGGGAGGCGACCGGGCGCGTCCGCGACCAGGACGAGAGCCATCGGCTCGATGCCCGCCGGATGCCGGCCCGTACGCACAGCCTCCAACACGCGGGACGCGGCCTGCAGACCCGCGGCATGAGTCCTGGCCACGAAGAGGAACCGGCCGGGTTCGCCCCGGGTGACGTCTGGCCAGCGAGTCCCAATGTCCACACCACCCAATGCCCTCGACAGCGTCGTCGCCCCGGCCCCGCCGTGCGCGCAGACCCAGCCGATGCCCCCGCCCGTAGTCCCCCCATCAGCGTGCGTGGCCATACGTGGAGAAGAGGCTTGCACTGGCCCGGATTCGGGACGCACTGCGACGGGCCCGCGCACCCAGATCTGCGCTGCGGATTCTGTGGCGGGAACGCCCATCGGTAACGCCTCCTCCTAGACCGGTGGGATCTCCGCTCCCTCAGCCGCGCCGAAGCACACGGGAACCCCGGATGGTTTGTCCAACAGCGGCAACGGGTCCTCCGCCGCCCGCCGGTGGGCTGCATCGCCTACAGAGCGCAGGAGAGAGATGGAACGTCGCTTCGTCCGCCTCCCCGGCCCGACTCGCCCTTCAGCAGCCACAACGGACACACATGGGCAGCTGGTTCACGACTTCTGTCAATTGATGGCGTTGAACCCGAACCCAGCCGCGCCCGTTTGGGCGTGCGAGAGCTCCGCGCTGCAGCGGCCGACAGCGGCAGGCCGCACCGTCCCGTTCACGGCAGGCGGCCGTCCCGTTCACCGGTCTTTGGCAAAGAAGGTTCATCATGAGCAACAGGGCACGCCCCGGGCGCCGAGCAGGCGCTGCCACAGCTACGAGCGCCGCTGCCAGAGCTGCGGCGGCGGCAGGCGGCCTGGGCTGCCTCGCCTCCCCTGTCGTCCTGCTCGTCGCGACCATCGTGATCATCATCGTGGGGGGCTTCGGCGTCCTGCTGGCTCCGCTGATCGCGATCATCATGCTCTTCAAGGGGGGCGAAGGCCCGGATGTGGACCCGAACAACGTGGCCAGCGTGTTCCAGGGCGACGGCAAAGGGACACTCGACCCGACCGCGGTGCCCGCGGACCTTGTGGATCCGATTCAGGAAGCCGGCACGTTGTGCCCGGAAATCGGTCCCGTCGTGATCGCCGCGCAGATCGACCGGGAGTCCGGGTTCGACGCCAACCTGGTGGGCCCCGACGGTGAACAGGGCATCTCCCAGCTATCGCCGGAGATCTTCGCACGCTTCGGAAAGGACGAAAACGACGACGGCAAGGCTTCCGCACTCGACCCGGCCGACGCCATCCTCGCGCAGGGTAGATACCTGTGCTCATTGGCCCAGCAGGTAAGGCCGTTCGCCACCTCCGGGCAGCCCCCACAGGACCAGCTGAGCATCACTCTCGCAGCATACGACGTGGGCATCGACGCCGTGCAGGCGGCGCAGGGCGTCCCGATGACCAACCGGTCACAAGCTTATGTACTGGGCATCCGGGCCCAGTTCGCCACGTACGAGGGAATCGTGCCCAAGCCGTCCCCCTCGCCCTCCGGCTCGACCAACACCAGCGGACAGTGAGACCTTGCCATGCTCGCACGACTACGGTGGCACAGCGACCTGCACCGGCGCACCCGTCCACCGCAGGGACTCTCCTGACGGTTCCACGTACTCATCGCCCCCGACGGCACAGCAGCGGTCAATGGCGAACGCCTGCCGTCCGACGAGCACGCCCGCGCCGACTGCGGTCCCGGACGAGCTGCACCGGTACGCACAAGTCCGGAACCTGGCGGTCGAGGCGACGGTCCTCGACGAGCAGCGCAGATGGACTCTGCACCTTCGCGTCAGGCCCAACCGCTCGAGCGAACTCCTCGAAGAGCCCGAGACCATGCACCCGGCAGAACCCGTCGGGGGAGCCGAGGCCGGCCAACCCGTGCGCAGGCCACCAGACCCGCGCCCAGACGTGGGCGGCGGTGCCCTCGACGCGACGCCGCTGGACCAGGACACCACCACCTTGAGGATCACCACCGACCGGGTGGCGGCGTCGGCCCCCCAGCCGGAGTCCTGACCTCACCCTCGAAGCCCGCAGGGACGACCGGCCGTGGCGCCGCCCAGGGCTCCACCCCAGACGCGCAGCCGCTCGTCCTCCTTGCGGCCGCGTGCGGCCACGGACACTCCTTCCACGCCTGGCCTCGATCCCGTATCCGAGGAGGTTGCCGGAACCCTCTCAGGATCGGTGAGGCGGTGGCGGCTGGTAAGACCGCTCTCGCCGTCCATCTCGCCACCACGCTCAAAACCAGGAGGCCCTGCGCAGGCTCGGGCCGGAGCAGCCCCACACCCAGGAGGCATACGCGGTGACGCCTACGCCGCCCACCTGGAGGGCCCGTGGAGAGCCGACTGGCAGCGCTCACCGAAATCCCGGCCCCAGACCATCGGAATCCGCGGCCCCGCAGACCGCATCCGGTTGAATCCAAAATGCCCGCGCGCCTAATACTCCAGTTGTGCTTCTCCATATGTCCTGGTCGCGGGGCCGTTTCGGAGTCTAGTTGGCTGACGCTGGATCAGGTTGGTGGTGGTTCGTGACTCACTCGATCGGGGCGCGTTGAACCGGTTGTGAATATGGAGAGCGATACCGAAGTCGGTTCGTGGGATGCCGAGTTGGAGTCGTTGCTGCTGCGGGTGGGCGAGCGGTTCGGCCGCGTCGAGCCGCGGCGGCGGATGCGGGACTACGTGCGTGGCCTGCTGGGCCCGGTGGGCCGGAAGAACAGCTGCAGCGACTGCTGTCGTGGTGCCAGTGGGACCCGGACGAGATCGGCGACGATCTGCGGGACTACGTAGCCGACCAGCTCGGGCAGCCGGACGGTGTCCTGATCGTGGACGACACCGGCTTCCTCAAGAAGGGCACCGTCTCCGCCGGGGTCCAGCAGCAGTATTCGGGGACCGCCGGGGCCTGCAATTAAATAACTGTCAGCGACGGGGTTCGGTGGGAGTCCCCCGGGTGTGTAACTGTTCCAACGTGCGGGCTGCCGATCCGGGTAAAGGTGAGACGACGACCTGGTGCAGGTCCAGGAGCCGGTTTCCGTCCTGGAACTGGTTTGACAAGTTGGTGCGAGTGACACCCAGCAACTGGGCCAGGAACGTAGTGGTCACCGCTCTGCGGCGGCGCAGGATGGCTGCCAGGAGCCGGTGGAGGTGGTCCACGCTGCTGGTTTGCGGGTGGAGGTAGCTTCGCGGGCGGTGAAAGCGTCGCTGGAATGCCGCCTCGGCCATGGCGTCCCAGTAGGGTTCCGAGACCGCCACCAAATGCTCGAAGGCGCTCCGTGACATGCCGGTCAGGGCCGGATCGGTGAGCATCATGGTCAGGTCCGGGTCGATGCGGCGAGCGCTTGCCGGCGCCTCTGGCGTTCGAGGTGGGATGGGAGCCAGTGTGTAGTTCCAGTCGCCGTGGAAGGCGTTTGGTGTGATCGGCAGGGCGTGGAAGTCGGCGGGAGTGACGCTGATCCCCAGGTCGTAGCTGCCTGTGTCGAGTTCGGCCCCGATGGTCAGCCCGGTCCTGGTGGTTGTGGCGGCGATGGTCTCGATGACGACCTGGTAGCTGGTCAGCGGCCGCCCCCGCCAGTTTGCAGTGATGTGGCAGAACATTCGGTGTTCGATCTTGTTCCACTTCGAAGTTCCGGGCCAATGCCGTTGCTTGACTACTGGACTATCGCGGTGTGCAGCGTGATGGCCTTGGCTGTGATCCGCCGTGTCGGTTGCCGATCACGGGTGTTGATCCGGTAGGAGAGCTTCGAGGAGTACTTCGAGTCCGGCCGTTTGAGGTGCCGGTCCGCCTCGCGCAGGCGCCTGGCGCCGTTGTCGAGCTTCCGGCGCACCTTCGCCGCCAGCACGACCAGGAACTTCTTGATCTTCTTGGGCGTGTCCGCGCACTGCCGGACCACGCTGCGCCGCGTGTGCTTGAGGACCTTGACGAACGAGACCCGGTCCGGGTTGATGCCGTTGTCGTCGGCCAGACACATGATGACCCGCGTGAGGCAGTGGTGCACGACCAGGTGCGCCCAGACCTCCTGCCGCACCAGATCCGGGTCTCCCGAGCGCAGGACCTCGACCGGCCCGCGCTGGAACGTCTTGATCTGCCGGAACGCCGACTCCGCCTCCCACCTCGCATGGTAAAGCCCTGCCAACTCCGCCGCCGGATACGCAACCGGGTCCAACAGATCAGTCAACAGCCTGACCACCTCGCCGCCGTCGACGCGGTACTCGATCACCCGGACCAGAACCCCGCCAGGATGCGCGCCCTTCTGCCCGCCCAGGTTCATCCTCCCCAGGTAGGTCCCGTCGGGCAGATACTCAACCGGCCGGTGCGCCACCGGCGAGCGAGCCCGGATCAGCAGATGGGCCCCGAATCCGAGATAGGCCTTCCACAACTCGACCCCGGGGAAGCCCCGGTCCATGATGACGAGCATCTTGCTCGCCGAGGTCGCCAGAGTGATCGCCAACTCCCGCTCACCGCCGCTGAATCCGCCCACCGCCGCGTCGATCTGCGCGTGCGTGCCACACTCGGTCAGTGTCACCACCCGCACTTGAGGGAACCCCGCCGGCTGGCCGTTCTTGACCGGCCCACCGAACGCGGCCCGGTTGGCCGGTGTGTCCGGCGCGTCCAGCACGAACCCGTCCACCGCGGCCAGCCGCATCCCGCGGTAGAAGGAGCCCTCCAGGCCGACCGGGGCCAACGGGTCGGCCAGCTCGCGGAAGACAGCCTCCAGGACCAGCGGTCCCAGACGCCTGCGCGCCCGCGTGAACGAGGACTTGTTCGGGATGCTCCCGCTCAACTCCCGAAATACTGCCCACCAGTTGCTCCGCCACATCGTCATAGGAGTCCTGCTGGAACAGCGCCAGGGCAAGCGTGAAGTAGACCATGAACCCGGCCGGCAGCGCGCCGGGCTTCTTGTCCCGGACCCGGCACTTCTCCAGCACCTCGGCGACCAGTTCCGCAGTCACCCACCGGGTCACCACCCCCAGTCGCACATGATCGGACAACCCCACCCAAGGATGCATGCCGGGCCCAACGACCGCGCTCCTCCGGCGTCACCACGAACTGCTTGACGAGTTCAAGCAACGGCATTGAGTTCCGGGCGGTAGGGGCGTGCAGATCTTTAACCCGTGGCTTTCCGCCCGGTGATTCGTTGGTCTGACATGGGTGAGTTGGAAGAGCAGCGGGCCATGTTGTCAGCCAA
>NZ_JBHVST010000152.1:0-18071 GCF_042885015.1 Streptomyces sp. NPDC058086
ACTTCAGAACCAGTGAAGTCAGGATGATCAAGAGATCGCAGAGTGGCTCACTTTTCATCCGCCGTCCGTGGCCCTCGTTTCACCCGTTGCCGAGAGGAGTTCAGCCGCTCGCACTGAACGTTGACCAGGAGGCGAGCGAGTGCTGAGCGAGAAACCAGTTCGACGTCGGTCACCGCGGTACCCGATCATGCGCTTATGCCGCCGAGAGACACTCTTGCCCGAGCCGCAGCAGACCTGGCCGCCGGCCGGGTCCCCGTCACGCGCCAGCGCCTGCGCGGGCTGGTGTGTGTCCTTTCCGAACGACCTGATGCTTCGCCGCCGCCTGGCCGAGGTGTACCGACTGGGCAGAGACAGAACGCCTCGTAGCGCACCTCGAATCCACGCACGTACTGGGCTGAGGCAGCAGATACACCGGGCTCGCTGACTGCCGGGGCCGCGGTCAGCTCACGTTGCGTAGGCTCCCCTGCAGAAAGTTGCTTCCCGGACGCCATCACCCCACTGGGTCGGGTCGACCCGATTTGTCCATGCCTAGGGTCTTCCGAGCTCGGGCGATGGCAGCCCGGCGCTTTGTGCAGAGCGACCGCAGGGATGAGAGTTCGCTGGACGGAAGGTGCACGACCAGAGAGCGGCGCGCTGCCAGCGGAGATCTGATGCTCGCCGGCAACAGCACCACCAACTCCGACCTCGTCGCGTTGAACAGTAGGGGTCCCGAAGTGGCGGAAGCCCAATGCCTCCTGCGCCGCCATCACCTGACGCCGGGCGACGTGGACGGCTACTTCGGAAAGCGGACGGAAGCACAGGTGAAGACGCTGCAGCAACAGGACCACGTCTCCCCGGACGGAATCGTCGGGGAGCAGACATGGTCCTTGCTGCGCCACGTGGAGTGACCGTCTACCGCGGCGAGAAAGGAAAGCCCGAGCGATGAAGCACTTACCCGGGAGATCCCACTGGCGGACGTTGCCGCAGACCTTGCCCGCCGCGTACCGGGATCTGGTCAACGACCTGCGTCAGCTCAAGGACCGCAGCCGTCTGACTCTGACGGAGCTGGGACAGACGACCGCCATCAGCAAGTCGTCCTGGGAGCGCTATCTCAACGCCAAACAGTTCCCTCCCCGGCAAGCCGTGCAGGCGCTGTGCCGGGCGGCGCAGGTGAACGAGGAAGCCGTACTGTCTCGGTGGGAACGTGCGGACGCGGCATGGAACCGGCGCGGGCACACCGCATCCCCGGCCGAACCCGAGCCGGACCAGACCACCGCTCACCGTGACGGTGACGCCGACGACAGGGAGCCCAAAGCCACCCGCAGCTTCGTACATCGAGCGCTGCTCGCTGCTTCCGCACTGATCACCGCACGGCCCCGGGCCACCACGGCGGGAGTACTTTTCCTGTGTACGGCGATGCTCGCACCCGCCGCGATCATCCACACCTCCTATGAAACCGGCCCGGCGACCGCCGCGCGCCCACCCATCTGCCGACTACGCTCCTGCGAGGGCCGCGATCCGCTGACCACCTCATGCGAAGATCCCGTAACGGTGGGTTCGCGCACGGCGGCCGACGGCACCCGGCTGGAAATCCGACTCAGCCCAAGCTGTCAGGCCGGGTGGATACGCAGCTGGCCCACACACCGCGGTTTCCGTATCGAAATCACCAGCCCTGAAGGGCATGCTCAGGCAGCCACCGCTCCAACTGCCCTGCCAACGGCCGGAGAGATGGTCACCACCACCATGATCGCCTCTGCGCACGCCACGGGACTGCGGTGCTGCTACTACCCCTCGGCCGGCCGACCCGGCCGGGAGTGCTTCAATGCGGGTTCCTAGTACTCCAGCCGTAGATCGTGATCTTCATGCTTGAGTGGCTCGCAGCAGCGGTCCAGAGCGTGTGCATTCGAGGACGCGGCGGGAGTCGGCGTCGCGCTTGCCGCTTTCAGCGGATGCTGTCGACCGGCGCCGAGGGAGTGTCCGTGCCCTGCCTGACCAGGAGGACGAGTCGCTCTGCTTGAGTGGCGTCGGTGGCGGTCAGGGCGATCCCGTTGGCCAGGGCGAGTAGTTCCGATGCGTTGAGGTCGGCGCGGACGGTACCGGCGCTTTGTGCCCGGGTGAGCAGTGCGGACGCGGCTGGGTGCATCGAGTGGTGCCAGCGGTCGAACAGCGCGGAGCGCTGACCTGTGCGGTCATCGGTGATCGACAGCGCCAGTTCCCGCTTGGCTGCCACGTGTGCGATGAAATCCTGAAGCCAGCCGAAGAGGGCATCGCCGGCAGGATCCTCGGCCAGCAGGGACTGGCTCCGGGCGCAGAGCTCGGCCACTTCCTCGGAGTAGACGGCGATGATCAGTTCGCGGCGCGTCGGGAAGTGCCGATACATCGTGGCGTTGCCGACGCCGGCCCGGCGGGCGATGTCGTCGAGCGGGGCGTCGACGCCGTGGTCGTGGAAGACGTCCCTGGCCGCGGCCACGAGCAGGTCGTAGTTGCGCTGAGCGTCCGCGCGACGACGACGCTGGGGTGCCGAATGCGGATCAGGTCCGGCGCTCTGCGGTGGCATGACCCTCCTTGTTAACCGGGGACATCCCCGGTTACGGTAGCCGAACGCGGCAACCGGGGAGCTCCCCACTTGCTGCCTCATGTGCCCCCACCAGAGGAGATGCCGTATGCCGCAGGGAGCAGAGGACACCGCACACCCGGGGCCTGGAGAGATTCACCGGCGCGTCGTCGAGAGCGACGGGCGGATCCTGGAAGGCCGGCTCGATGAGGCCCTGGAACTGATCGACCCCGAGGTCGTCGACCACCGGGGAGGCACCCAAGGCGATCACCGAGGACGTGATGCCTGGCGGCAGAAGTGGGAGCGGATGAGCGCGGGCAGCGCGTTCCACGACGTCTCGGTGACGATCGAGCAGAACGTCGTCTGCGGCGACACCTCCGTCAACCGGTACACCAGCCGGGGCACCCACACGGACACCGGCCGACGCTACGAGGTCCTCAGCATGGACATGGTCCGCGTCCGCAACGGCCGAATCGTCGAGCACTGGGCCCTGCGCGACGCCGACGCCATGCGCGACCAGTTGGGCCTGTGAAGGACCCTCATACGTCTGGGGGTCAGATGATGGCCGTCGCACCCCATGGGAACCTCGCCCGATGGCAGGAGGCGTTCGACAACCTCATGGGCCGGGTTGCGGGGCGGTTCGCCCGGGTCGAACCCCGGCACCGGATGAGAAAGTTGGTGCTTGGACTGCTGTCCGACCTGCCGCGCAAGAACTGCTGGACCATCGCCGAGTGGGCCGGCGACACGACGCCGGACGGCATGCAGCACTTGCTGGGCAGGGCCAAGTGGGATGCCGATCAGGTCCGCGACGACGTACGCGCCTACGTGGTGGAGCACCTGCACGACGACCAGGCGGTGCTGGTCGTCGACGAGACCGGCGATGTGAAGAAGGGCACCGGCGCGGTCGGCGTCCAGCGCCAATACACCGGCACCGCCGGCCGGATCGAAAACTCCCAAGTCGCCGCCTACCTGATTTACGCAGGTCAGCGCGGCCACGCCGGGACCGGGAACACTACGTGCCGCGCTCCTGGACCTCCGACCCCGACCGCTGCCGCGCTGCGGGCCTTGCCGAGAAAACCACCTTCGCCACCAAGCCGGAACTGGCCGCTCGTATGGTCGCCCGGTTCCTGAACGCCGGCCATCAGGCTGCCTGGGTTGCCGGTGACGAGGTCTACGGCGGCAATCCGAAGCTGCGAACCGCACTGGAGGAACGCGGCACCGGCTACGTCCTCGCGGTGGCCTGCTCGCACGAAGTCACTACCGGTGCAGGGAAGTTCCGTGCGGACATCCTGGCCAAGAAGGTGCCCAAGCGCGCCTGGCAGAAGCTCTCCGCAGGGGCCGGGGCCAAGGGCCACCGGTTCTACCACTGGGCAGTCATCGACCTCCCCGACCCCCGACCCGGGAGTCGTCGGCTGCTGATCCGCCGCAACCGCAGCACCGGCGAACTCGCCTACTACCGCTGCTACTCGCCCGCACCCGAACCGCTGGCCGAGCTGGTGCGGGTCGCTGGATCACGGTGGAGGGTCGAGGAGTTCTTCCAGTCGGGCAAGGGCCTGGCCGCACTCGACGAGCACCAGGTCTGTGACTCCAATCGCTTGCTGGCGTCGATGTACCGGCGGTATTTGGCGTCTGCCTGTGAGTGCGGGCTGAGCGCTGAACAGCTGAGCGCCGTCGTCAGCCCGGCTGTCCGGGCGTGACGGCGGCGCTGCCCTTGTCGTCCAGGACCCAGATGTCGAGCTGGGTGTGGTCGTGGGGTCCGTCCGGGTGGTCTCCTCGTCGACACGGAGACAGTACGCGGAGGGGATTTCCTTCGGCCTACCGAGTGAGTTTTCGATCCGGCCCGTAGTAAAAGGTTGCTCCGCGGACAAGATCGTCGTGAGGCGCGGCAGCATGTCACCCGAACGAGTGTACGACCGCGCGCGATACCTGGAACTGCCGAGAGGTGACCGCCATGTCCTTCCTGGGGAAATCCCTTCGCGCTTTTCCCGCCGTCACCCTGGGAGTTGCACTTCTGGGAATGAGCGCCGACCCCGTGCAAGCGGTTCCAGTCGGGAACCAGAAAACACTGAAAACCGCCCGGGCTTCCGACAAATGGCGCGAGGCGGCCGTCCAGTACGCGGACGCCCACTGGAACTGGACCACATGGGACGACAGCACCCCCCGGGCGAAGGACGGCCAGGCACAGCCCTATTTCGAGTGCGCCGAGTTCGTCGCTCGTGCCCTTGCCGCGGGCGGCCTCGTCCCCGGACTGAAACCGGATGATCCTCAGGACTCCTACTACCACTACAAGGCACCGAATGGCAAGGAATACGATCTCCTGCTGATCTCGGACGTCTTCGGCTACCGAAACCTCTACGACTTCATCATGGACTACGATCTCGGCGCGGATGTCGGCGACGATCCCGCCAAGGCTCGGCCCGGCGACGTGGTGGTCATCTTCAACTCGGACTACTCGGACAAGCTGCACACGGGTCTCGTGGCGCAAGAGGTGAAAGGCGACGCGGATTCGACCGTCGACGCCCACAACAACGCGCACTACCGACGCGCGTACCAGAAATTCGACGCGAACGGATACGCCCACGTCATCCATATCGATCCAGGCGTGATCAAATCACAGAAGCCCGCCGTTCAGCCGCCCTCCGACCCGGACCTCATCCGATCCCACGCCAGTCACGCCCACCCCTCCTAGTACTCCAGCCGTAGATCGTTATGTGCCCTGGCCTTGGGGCTGTCTGCCGCTGGCGGAAACTCAGGTGGCCTCAGCGCACCATCTGGGTAGAGTCGGGCGGTGCCCGAGTTGAAACGGCTGCATGCTGGCCATGCCCCGGCGGTCCTGGCCTTCGAGCTGGCGAACCGCGCCTACTTCGCTGCCTCGGTCTCCGACCGCGGCGACGACTTCTTCGACCAGTTCACCGACCGGCACAGCGCCTCGCTGGCCGAGCAGGAGGCCGGCATCTGCGCCTTCTACGTGCTCGTCGCCGAGGACGGCTCGGTACTCGGCAGGTTCAACCTGTACGACTTGGAGGACGGCACTGCCAGACTCGGCTACCGGGTTGCGCAGCACGTCGCCGGCTGCGGCGTGGCGACCGCGACCGTCCGGGAGCTGTGCCGGCTGGCGGCGGCGCGGCACGGGCTGCGCACACTGCGGGCGGCCACCTCCCGCGAGAACGTCGCGTCCCAGAAGGTGCTGACCAAGGCCGGGTTCGTCCCGGTTGGCCCGGCCGACCCGGCCGACCTCGGCGGTGAGCCAGGCACCTGGTATCAGCGTGACCTAGCAGTCCAGCCGTAGAGCGTGATCTTGCTGGTGGACTGGCTGCGGGAAGGCTGCGGCCACCGCGGATCATCGGTGTGTGAAGACTAACGATCTTGCGGCGGCCACAGGTCACAGCGTAGACCCTGCCCGCTGGCAGGAGGCGTTCGAGGTCCTGATGTCCCGGATAGCGGGCCGGTTCGTGCGGGTTGAACCCCGGCGTCGGGTACGGGACCTGGTGATGGGGCTGCTGTCGGACCTGCCGCGCAAGAACTGCGATCGCCGAGCGGGGCGGGGAGGCGAGTCCGGACGGCATGCAGCACCTGCTCGGCCGGGCCCGGTGGGATGCCGACCGGGCGCGTGATGACGTGCGTGAGTATGTGCTGGAGCACCTGGGCGACGAGGATGCGGTGCTGGTGGTCGACGAGACCGGGGTCGCGAAGAAGGGCACGCACACCGTCGGTGTCCTGCGCCAGTACACCGGCACCGCCGGGAGGTTCGAAATCGCCCATGTCGCGGTCTACCTCGTCTACACAGGCCGCCGCGGGCATGCGGCGGTGGACCGTGAGCTGTACATTCCGCGCTCGTGGACGTGCGACCCGGACCGCTGCCGGGCAGCGGGACTGGGTCAGGACGTCGCCTTCGCGACCAAGCCGGAGCTGGCCGCCCGCATGATCGGCCGGTTCCTGGGCGCCGGGCGCCGCGTCGGCTGGGTCGCGGGGGACGAGGTCTACGGCGGTAACCCGAAGCTGCGGGCCGTGTTGGAACAGCGTGGAGTCGGCTACGTGCTCGTAGTCGCCTGCTCCCATGAAGTAGCCACCGGTGCCGGGAAGTTCCGCGCGGATGCCTTGGCCGTGAAGGTGCCCAGGTGAGCCTGGCAGAAGCTGTCGTGGGGCCGGTCTGCGCCCCTTCCCGGCACGCGAACCTGTACCCCTCCTCCGACCAGTACGCCGAGACGGACATGATCGAGCACCTCGTGCAGGACGGCTACGCGGTCGTCGGCACGGACTACCCGGGGCTGGGCTTCCCTGACACGGTGGAGAACTTCCCCCAGACAGATCTCGAGAGCCGGTCCGTGATCGACGCTGTTGTGGCAGCGCGACAGGCGTCGACACAGCTCGGGCGACAGTGGTTCGCCGTGGGCCACTCGCAGGGAGGGACGCCGGTCTTGAGGGTCGGCGAGGACGCGGCCCGGTGGGCACCGGGGCTGCGCTTCCTGGGCACCGTGGCACTCGCGCCGCCCAGCCACTTCGCAGCGGTCATGGACCTGATGGGCGCCGCCCGGCCGCCGGTCAACGTGGGGCTGGCCGTGCTGGGTTCGTACATCGCGGTGGGAGCGCACCTGTACTCACCGCGCATCCAGTACACGAACGTCCTGGCACCGGAACTCGCCGCGCAGATCCCTCTGGCGAAGAAGCTCCCCGCCTACGAACTCGACATCTACCTGAACAACGTGCAGTTGCAGCGCATCGGGAATCCCAACTGGGCCAGCAACGCGACGCTGCGCCGGTTCATCGACAGCCTCGAACCGGCCAAGGGCCGATCCGCCGGGCCGATCCTGCTTCTGCAGGGCGAACGGGACCAGACGGTTCCCTTCGAGGTCACGACCGCGCTCAACAAGGAACTCTGCGACCTCGGCGACGTCGTGGAGTACCGCATCTACGCCGACGCCAACCACGAGAGCGTACTGAGCGCCTCCTACAAGGACGTGGTGGCGTGGCTGCGCGACCGGCTGCAGGGGCAACCGGCCCCGTCGACCTGCCAACCGCGTGCAGCCCATTGACGGCATAGCGCCCGGTGACAACCGGACAGCCCCGGAGCCTTCCCCTGATCGTCGGCGGACCGCCCGGGGCTTCGCCGTGTCGACCGTCAGACGTTCCGATGTCCGCCGAACGAGAGCCGGCCGGTGACGCAGGCGTCATCGGCATCCCAGCAAGGTCTCCACCCACGATTCCAAGCCGGTTCGCCCTGCCCTGCGGGCGCAACGGAGCGTCCGAGAAGGTTCGGGTGAAGTTCTCCCCCGTCAAAGGTGTCTCGATTGGGCGGTACTGCACAGTGCACGACGGATCGGAAGTGCGGTGGCAAGGACGAACACCCCGAAGAAGATCATGTCGCGGTCGGCCTGCCAGTAGGCTGGGGCCGCTGCGGCACCCCCACCATCATCCGTCCCTTCGCAGGGACATGGCCTGCAGCGGTCGAGTCGTCTCACTGCGTGAGGATGAAGTAACAGGTGCTGATAGCGGGCCGGTACCGGCTGCAAACCACCATCGGACGGGGCGCGATGGGAGAGGTTCGGCGGGCGTACGACGAGATACTCGGCAGACCAGTGGCAGTCAAGCTCCTGCTCGCCCAGAACTCCGACCCCACCGCCTCCTCTCGCTTCCGCCTGGAGGCCCAGACCGCAGGCCGGCTCAGCCACCCCCATGTGGTCGGCGTCCTCGACTTCGGCGAGCAGGAGGGTCGTCTGTTCCTGGTGATGGAGCTGATCGAGGGCGACAGCCTCGCCCGCGTGCTCTCCCAAGCGGGATCGCTGCCGGCCGAGGAGGTGGCCCTCATCGCCGCCCAGGCGGCCGCAGGGCTCGCCGTCGCACACGAACAGGGCATCGTGCATCGGGACATCAAGCCCGGCAACCTTCTTCTCGACGCCGACGGGTCCGTGAAGATCGGCGACTTCGGCATAGCGCGCTTCGTGGACGACCCGGGTGCCGCACTCACCGCGACCGGTCAGATCGTCGGGACCAGCCTGTACCTCGCCCCCGAGCGCGCCCTCGGCAAGCCCGCGGGACCGGCGTCCGACGTGTACTCGCTCGGCTGCCTGCTCTACCAACTCCTCACCGGGCGACCGCCGTTCCACGCCGACAGCGCCGTCGCGATCCTCCACCACCACCTCGACACGCCCCCCAGATCACCGCGGGAGCTCGGCGTCGGTCTGCCGCCCGCCTTCGAGAACTACCTGCTCGGTCTCCTCGCCAAGCGGCCCGAAGACCGCCCCTCGGCACGTCAGACGGCCGAATGGTTCGCCGCAGGTGCCTGGCGGGGACACCCCGCGCCCCTCCCGGCAGCCGCGCCGCTCACCGAGCCGGAGGTGCCACGTTCGACCGCCTTGGGGGCGGTCGCAGGGCCCGGAGCGAACACGGCCGGCGCGGCCCCCGGCTCCGCGACCACGTACGCCTTCCCGTCCGCCGTTGGCAGCACCGCTGGGGCCCACCGGACGCCGCGTCGGCAGCGAAGGGGACTCCGCGCCTTCGTCGTACACCGGTCGAAGACGGTGAGCGCCGTCGCCGCACTGGTGGTCTTCCTCGCGGCGCTGCTGGTCGGTATGGCGTGGTTCTCCCCCGACCACAGCTCGGCAGAGACACCACCGACAGATCCGTCTCGCACCACGAGCCCCGCCCCGGCCACGTCCTCGACCCTGAGCACTCCCTCGACCGGTGGTGAGGAGCCCGGCAACAACGGAGACGACGGCTCGGATGGGCACCAGGACACCCGGAAGGGAAAGAACGGGCACAGCAAGGGCGACAAGGGCTGAACCCGCGTCACAGCACTCGCCGAAAACCCGGCAACCGACGCAGCCCGGCAGCAAGCAGGAAGGCGAGCGGTACGACGCCGGCGGACACCGTGGCCCACGCGGTTGCCGCGGACAGGCCGCGCCCCGCGAGGTAGTACTGCACCGTCACAACGAGCGGGAGATGGACGATGCAGACGGCGTAGGCATCGGAAGCCAACTCACGTGAGACACGTCCGCCGCCGGTGACGGCCTGGCGGAACAGCGTGAGCAGACCGACCCCCAGGGACACACAGAACGCTCTCGTACGCCGCCCACAGCGCGGAGGGAGCGTTGAGTCCGCCCGGCCCGAAGCAGGGCGCGTCGACACCGACGGCGAACAGGACTGTCACTCCGACCAGCCCGCCGGTCAGCCACACCCAGCCGGTGCGGGCGTCGAATCGTTCGAGCCAGCCGTGCCGATGGGCCGGCACACCCAGGGTGAAGGAGGCGGCGTACTGCGGGAGTCGGGCGGGCTCGACCTGGTTAGAAAGTCCAGAAACGGGACCCAGGTGCCCAGCGGATAGCGCAGGCGGACGACGAAGGTGGCGGCGGCGATCGCAGCGGTGAGCCAGAGAAGGGTCCGGTGGCCCGGGACCGGGCGTCCACGGCGCATACGGCCAGGTCGACGCCAGAAGAGACGGGCCCCTTGGCGGCACAGCACGTACAACACGCTGTAGGCGAGAAGGTTCTGAATGAACCACAGGTGCGCGAACTGCAGGTCCGGCCAGGACGGGCCGGTCCAGTCGGCGGGCTTGACGCCCAGGCCCAGGTAGACGTCGGTGAAGTAGCGGGGGAAGGAGATGGGCGGATAGCCGCGGTAGTGGACGTAGTGCTGGATTCCTCTTTCGCTGGGCATACGTCCTGGTGGCGGGGTAGTTGACGGTGCTCGGGGGCGGGTGCTGGAGGATGGTTTTACGGGCACGGCCGGGGTGTGACGAGGACGAACGGGCAGTCGTTCGCCGGTTGTCTCGGGCGCGGAAGGCGTCGCGGGATGCTGTGATGCGGGCTCGGATGATCGAGCTGAGCTGGTCGGGGCTGCGGGTGCCGACAATCGCTGTGGAGCTGGACTGCAGCCAGAAAACGGTTCGCTGCCGGCTGCACCGCTTCAACCGCTTGGGCCTGCAAGGGCTGGAGGATCTGGGCGGGCAGGGCCGCAAGCAGCGGATCACCGAAGAGGAACGATCCCGAATCATCTCCCTGGTCAAGACCGTGCCGCCGGGGCGACTGCGGTGGGAGCCCGTCGGGGAACTGTGGGCCTTCGATGAGTCCGGGCCGTCCGAGTGGACCCTGGTTTCCTCTCGCCCGGTGAGAAGATCGCCAAACCCCGGTACGAGCGCCGTGACCGTGCCGCTCTGGCCAAGGAGCAGCGTCGTCTTGCGAAGAAGGAGAAGGGCTCGGCGAACCGGGCCAGGGCCCGGCTGAAGGTCGCAAAGGTCCATGCGCGGATCGCTGACCGGCGCCGCGACACGCTGCACAAGATCACCACTCGGCTCGTCCGTGAAAACCAAACGATCGTGATCGAGGACCTGACCGTGCGCAACATGGTCAAGAACCGGAAATTGGCCCGCGCAATCAGTGACGCGGCGTGGAGCGAGTTCCGGAGCATGCTGGAGAACAAAGCCCAGTGGTACGGCCGCGAAGTGATCGCCGTGGACCGGTGGTTCCCCTCCTCCAGGCTGTGCTCCGCCTGCGGCACGACCCACGACCGCGACGTGAACGCGACGCACAACCTTCTGGCTGCCGGACTGGCGGTGACAGTCTGTGGAGCTGGTGCAAGACCTCAACGGAGTACTCCGGACAGACAGTCGGCAACGAAGCAGAAACCCTCACGGCGCGAGCCGTAAGAATCCCCCTCCTTCAGGAAGGGGAGAAGTCAAGAAGAACGCTCCGTCGAACGCGGACAGCGCGGCTGGCGCGCGGCTGGCCCTCGACGTACCACCAGTCGGCGGGACCGCACGCCTGCGCGGCGTGGTGCAGCACGACCAGGACGGTCAGGGCGATGCGAAGGTTGTCCAGCCAGGCGAGGCGGTGCGTGGGACGGCCGGGCGCCTGGGGCGGTAAGGAGAACGAGGAAGTATGCATGTGTTCAGTCTTGTAAACACACGAATCCAGCATTTACCGCGGTGGTCGCTCTCGGTCGCGGCATCCGATGCGTGGTGCTGGAGCTCGTGGGCCGGTCGTCGGCGGGTGTGGGCCGAACGGCCCACGGCGCCGGCCACCTGCCCGCGGAAGGCTGGAAAGCAGACAAGCCGGCGGCCCCGGTCCGGCGGTCGTCGGCAGGAACCCGACCGCAGAGGTGAGGACCATGATCCGTAGACATACGCGTGCTGCCTCTGTGGCGGCCCTGGCCCTGGCTGGCGCCGTGGCCATCGGCGGGTGCGGCGGGAACGGCAGCACCTCCATCGGTGGGCCCGCCAGTCATACGCCCGCCGTCTCGGCCAGCCCCATCGCGCCGGGCAGCGGCGCACCGACCGTTCCCGACGGCGCTCCCTCTCCGGCCGGCCCGACCAGCGGGTGGGGACCGGACATGTGGAACGGAAATTCGGGTTCCAGCATGATGGGCGGCGACGGGGGCTCGTGGGGGCCCGGCATGATGGGCAACGGCATGATGGGCAACTGGTGGCTGCCAGGCAACGGCACCCGGGTGCAGACCCTCGACCAGGCCCGCCAGCGGGCGAAGGAGTTCGCCGACCGGCTCGGCCTCCGGGTCGGCGAGATCATGCACTTCTCCCGCAACTTCTACGCCGAACTGCGGACCACCGACGGCCACCCGGCCACTGAGGCCCTGGTCAACCCCACCGACGGCGCCGTACAGATCGAGTACGGGCCCGCGATGATGTGGAATACCGACTACGGCATGCACTACGGCAGCCGAAGCCAGGCCCGGATCTCGGCCACACAGGCCCGGCGCATCGCCCAGCAGTGGCTCCGCGGCCACAGCAACACACTGACCGTTGGCGAACCGGAGCCCTACCCCGGCTACTACACCCTGCACACCATGCGGGACGGAAAGATCACCGGCATGCTGTCGGTCAATGCCTCCACCGGCCAGGTCTGGTACCACACCTGGCACGGCACCTACATCGCCACCAGCCAGCGGTAACCCACAGCCACAGTCTCCATGGGCTGCGGAAGGGGAGCCCTAGGTGACGGCGGAGGACCCCGACGGTCAAACCGCCGACGCCGTCGTCACCACCGTGCTGCCATCGTGGAAGCCGCTCCGAAGCCGTGATCCACTTTGTCAATGCCCGACCTCATGGCCCGCCGCCTCACCGGCGACGCGACCGTCTCCAGGCGCGACCCGACACCTCGGAATCAAACACCGATTCCAGGATGAAACATCGGGAGAAAACGACCTCTCAGTGGACGTCTGAAAAGCCTGTCAGCGGGGCACTTTTGCGAGTCTCCGTGGGAGCAGCATGGCCATGGCGAGGTAGCCGAGTTGACGCGGAGGTATTCGTAGTCCTTGGACAGGCGTCGGCACCGTCCCAGCCAGGCGAACGTCCGCTCTACCACCCGCCGACGTGGGACGACGCCCGAGCTGGCCGGGACGGGATGGGCCGGAGCTGGCGGGATGGCGCTCAGAGGAACCTGAGAGGTTCCTGTGCCAGGCTGGCGCGCCCGAACACGCGGACGCACGAGAGGGCTCCCCCGAAGACCCGATCCGGGTTCGCGTCCCCCCACGGTCGCCCCTGGAGGAGCGCCTGATGAGTTTGATCAACGGCCTGCCCGCGCACGTGCTGCTGGTCCATGCCGTCGTTGTCCTGGTCCCGCTCAGCGCGCTGACGCTCGTGATATGCGCGCTGTGGCCGCAGGCCGCCCGGCGGCTCGGACTGGCACTGCCGCTGCTCGCCCTGGTCACGCTGGCGACCGTGCCGCTGGCCACCCAGGCCGGGGAGTGGCTGGAGCGACACGTGGACAGCGACCCGCTGGTGCGGCGGCACGCCGAACTGGGCGACGGAATGCTGCCCTGGGCGCTGGGCCTGTTCGTGCTGGCGGCCGGCGTGTGGTGGATCTCCCGCCGTACGGGCGCGCCGCAGTCGCGGGAGCTTTCCGGGGCTCGGTCGGGAGCGCGGTCGGGGTCGGTCCTCCACGTCGCCGCGGCCGTCCTGTCCGTGGTGGTGGCCGCGGGCGCGGTCGTCGACGTGTACCGGATCGGCGACTCGGGCGCGAAGGCCGCCTGGCACGACGCGTACTCCAAGACCGCCACGAAGTCGAGCGACGGAGACTGACCGACGAAACTGGCCGACCCAGCGCGGCCCGCCCGGAAACCCTCCGGCCGGGCGGCACCCGCATGTGAGGCGGGTGGCTGCACGAGGCGCTGTGACTGATGACGCAGCCCTGGCCAGCGTCGGCGCCGCTACGGCCGGGAGGGCGGCTGTACGGCCGCGTGCCGGACGTTCACCCGGCGAGCGTGCGAGACTGGAAGGGTTATGCCGAAGCCCGGAGAACTGAGCTGACGTGCGCTGATCCCGCCCACCGGAAGCCGTATCGGGTGAGTGTCTAACTGCGTGACAACGCCGACGAACAACTGCAGGCGACCGCAGGCGATCAGTGCAGGCGAGAGGCACACCAACCCAAGGCGGCGCCCCCGCCCAGGTTGCTTCGGGACGAAACCGTCCTCGTGCCACAGCCGTGCCACATCGTGCGGTCAACCACGGTCAACGACGGCTCACCACAGTCGAGATACGCCGTGCACCTGGGCAGCGGCTACAGCCGAAGCGACCTGGGGAACTCCGCCGTCGACCACGTCCGCCCTTACAAGGCGGCGGTTCACGAGTCTCCGGCGGACAGACCATGCGCTCCCAGGGGCGATCACGGCCACGTCCGCGGGCGCACGAATTTTCAAGATTAGGACGAGATGTGGACAGGGATCGAGTGCCCCGCTCATGCGTCCCATAAAGGGCCTGGTCAAGCGGGATTTGAGAGCCTGATCTTGAGGGGACTGTAAATCTGTCGCCTAGCTGCAGGAGTCGCAGTCGCCAGTTGCCGGGAGCTGGACGAAGCCGGCGTGGCATACAGGCGGCGGCTCAGCAGTTCGGGCGCGCCGCCGCTCGATGGTCGCTTGGTACCTGGGAGCGAGGGCGGGCACCCCTGCGCCTTGGGCGGGCCGGGTCAGTGGCCCCGCTCCCGACAGTCATGTCACCCGAATGGCGCAACATGATGTGCCACCCGTATGGGTGAAGATCAAGATGGCTAGTGCCGCAATCGAGGCAATCCGTGAAAGGGGAACCAAATGCGCATTCGACGAATCCTCGCCGCCGTCATCGCCACGGCGGCCCTCGCCGGACTCGGCCTCACAGGCGCCGCCACCGCCACCGCCGCCACACCCAGCCCTGGTCGGTGGGTCACCCCTGATCAGTGCAGGGAGGGCGGCGGAAAGCAAGAGGGCTTCGACTGCGTGGGCGGTACATACGACGGCCGGGGGGTCGACTAAACCCCACAAGGCGCCCCGCGGCCACGCGCTGCGGGGCGCTCCCGCGCGAGCGTAGCCGGGAGAGTCGCAGGGACTGTGCCGACCCGTCGGACACGCCCTGGACGCCATCCGATCCCGGCCTCGGTCTGAGGCCGGTTGGCGCGTGGCAAGTCGAGGGAGTCCACGCAGCAACAAGGTTCCGCCCGAACGCGAGGGCGACGCTTCCGGGTGCATCGTGGGGCACGTGTGGGGCACGGAGCGGCGCACTGCGGGAACGGTCAGCTCAGCGCGGAGTGATCGCGCGGTCTGTAAATCTCCCGGGTCCAGAGCTGGGCCGTCCTCGGGCCGTGCGGGGGCGACCAGCGACAACCGCCAACGGCCAACAACGACTAAAGGGGGCGCGGCAGATTGCCGCGCCCCCTTGCTACGTCTGCCCTGCTAGCCCCAGGTGTCCAGCCACATCCGCGACCGCCACTGGTCTATCAGGCCGCGCAGGCGGTGGTGACGGAATACGCGGCGCGTGAGGGCGTGAGCATGTCGCGGCAGGAGGTCGAGTGGGCTGTGAAGAGGGCCGTACGACCCCCGGCGTCGGAGGGCTGACGGCGCTACTCCGTGTCCGGCCAGACGGCCAGCGTGCGAGCCTCGGCCTCGTCGACCAGTGTGAGGCGTGCGTCGGGGATGGTGCCGTACTCACCCACCCAGGACACGAACTTGCCTCGCGCGACTGCGTCGTTCTCCCACCAGCCGTGCATGACCGGGCGGCCAGTGGAGGACACCGTGAGGTGGAAGCGCTCCCGGTCAGGGGCGGTGCTGGTCATGTGAGCCTGATCCCGCGCGGCCTGTGAGGTTCGCGGGCGATGTACCCGAGCGCTTCGATCCGTCCCAGGTGGTAGTGCACGGAGGCGCGGCTGCGCATGCCCACATGCTCGCCGATCTCCTGCACGGTCGGGGATTCACCTCGTTCCGCGATCGACTCGCGGATGCAGCGCAGGATGTGCTGTTCCTGGATGCTGGTGAGGTAGTCGACCCTGTGGTTCGTATCCAAATTGGATCGCGTGTTTGAATTCTGCGGCAAGGTGACCGCACCGGTTTGTTCGGCGGCACCGGCATGTCGACCTGTTCAGCACACGGCCGGTGACTGACGAGGGCAGGGCCACCTCAAAGAGTCCGAGGGGCGGCGGTGAACGGCGGCTCCCGGGGTCTCTGGCTGGATCGCTTAGCGCTCCGCACGGCCGGCGGACATGGGCTCGTGGACGAAACCGCAGCTCCGAGCCCCGTGACGTGACGGCAGTCTTTGACGGCAACACCGGTGCACATTGCCGTATCGGGAGAACCAGCCGCTCACCTCGCAAGCCAGGCCGGATGGCATCACCCCTGGTCGTTGGGCTGTTGGGGGGAACTTGCAGGGCAATGTGCACGTAGAACATGCGCCTTCGATCCGTGAGCGATACCCGGTGCAAGCAATAGTGAATCGTGTCAGGTCGAATCAAATCACCTATCAGTGCATAAGCTGACGCACGGTCACAGGAAGTGACAGCGGTTTGCTTTCGGCGCTATCGGAGCGACTGAGGCAAAGCCGCGCGAGTGCGCGAGGCGGAGGTGCCGGTGATCAGGCGCGTGAGAAGACAGACTGGACTGTTCCGCAGTCCGCGACCCGAGAAGAGCGGGCTTCGGTCGCGGCCACGGGAGTGGGTGCGGGTGCGGGTCTGTATGGCGGGACTTGCCGTGTTGGCGGGAATGGTCTTGCCAGCCGTCGCGTCGTCCCCGGCCGTCGCCGCCGCGCCCCAGGCGTTCGTGACCTACGTCGCCAACTTCGGAAGCAGCACTGTGTCGGTGATCGACACGACCACGAACACAGTCACCACTACCGTTCCAGTTGGCACCCAGCCGGCCGGTGTGGCGATCACTCCCGATGGCAAGCATGCGTACGTGACCAACTTCGGGGATGACACGGTGTCGGTCATCGATACGACCACGAACACCGTCACCGCTACCATCCCGGTCAATGACGGCCCGCGGGGTGTGGCGATCACCCCGGACGGCCTGCACGCCTACGTCACCAACCAAAACGTAGCCGTGGCGGATGTGATCGACACAACCACGAACACCGTCACCGCTACCGTCCCCGTCGGTGCAGCCCCGTTCGGCGTCGCGATCGCCCCGGACGGCCTGCACGCCTACGTCACCAACGGCCTGAGTGGCACGGTGTCGGTGATCGACACGACCACGAACACGGTCACGGCTACCGTCACTGTCGGGACCGATCCGCGGGGTGTGGCGATCACCCCGGACGGCCTGCACGCTTACGTCGACAATTCGAGCAGTGGCACAGTGTCGGTGATCGACACCACCACGAACACTGTCAGCGCTACCGTCACTGTCGCAACCGGACCGGTTGCTGTCGCGATCACTCCGGACGGCCTACACGCCTATGTGACCGGGGGTTCAGGCAGAGCGTCCGTGATCAATACCAGCACCAACACCGTCTCCACCACCTTCGTTGTCGGAAACGACCCATTCGGCATCGCGATCACCCCGGACGGCCTGCACGCCTACGTGGCCAACTTCCTGGACAACCGAGCCGCCGTAATCAACACGACCACGAACACCGTCGCTACCACCGTCCCCGTCGGTACCGAGCCAATCGCTGTCGCGATCGCACCGAGGCCAGGGCCCTCCTTGACCATCACCAAGACCCACACCGGGAACTTCACCCCAGGCAGGGTGGGCGTCTACACCATCGCCGTCGGCAACAACGGGTCTGCCCCGACCGACGGCACCACGGTCACCGTTCACGACACCCTCCCGGCAGGACTCACCGCTGCCGCCATCACCGGCAACGGCTGGCGCTGTACCCAGTCGACTCTCACCTGCACCCGCAGCAACGCGCTGGCCGTCGGGAGCAGCTATCCGCCCATCACCCTGAGGGTCCGCGTCGCCCGCACCGCCACCGGCACGGTCACCAACACCGCCACCGTCACCGGAGGCGGCGACACCACCACCCACACCGCCACCGACCCCACCGTCATCGACCCGGATCCTTGGTACCACCCCAATCACGCCCACGGCTGGTGGTGGTGACAACACCACACCCGCCCGGCACGACGGCAACGACTCGGACGTGTTGCTGTACAGCAGCGAAGTACAGCAACCCCAGCAACCGACCATGGCCGACAGCCACCTCGAGGAACCGAACGGCAGCCTCTACGACCCTCGTTGACCCATCTCTATAGAGCTACGGATCAGAAGGTTGCAGGTTCGAATCCTGCCGAGTGCACACAGGTTAAGAGCCCTGGGAGATCGTCCCAGGGCCCTTTTCGTTGTA